>JAZQHZ010000086.1:0-3708 GCA_045540855.1 Clostridia bacterium | reverse complement strand
AAGGCCGAAACCGCTTCCTCGGCTTTTTCGTAGCGTTCGCCACTCTGCATATTTTCAGGGAAGTTGTCAAGGTATTCCTGTTCCTCGTCAAGAAGTTCCTGCAATGTGTCCTTTATAGCCTCAATCTGTTCCTTAACCTCTGTCAATGATTTTCTGCGTATCTTATTCATAATAACCGTCCTTTCTGCCGGAGAATAACCGCTCCGGCTCGGTGTGCTTTTTAGAAATTGTAATCGTATTTTTTCATCCAACCGGGATAAAGTTTTTCATCACTCTTGTTTCTCCAACCTACTTTGCGAAGCCTGAAAGTTTCTGTTTTGCCGTTTGGGTTTTCGGTAATTATCCATTGTTGCTCGTCGTTGTTTGTGCAATGTGCAGCAAAGCCACCTACTATAAATTCGGGTTTCCAATTCGGGTCTAATACCGCGTCATCATATCTTACAGTTATTGTTTTTGCAGTTCTTGCTATTACCGTTACAGGAGATACATCACTCCAATGGCAAATGTGAGCGTGGTCTCCGACCTCTAATTCGTTCCACCATTCCAACATTGCGTTACGCTCCCAAGTATCACGGTCAGCAGTAGGAACATTCCAACGCTCTTTATGATACCATTTCCAAAACTCCTCGCTTGTCCTTTTCATTTCAACATACCTCCAATAACTTTTTGATTGCCTGCTGTGCGGCTCTGTTACCTTTTACATCTTCCATTGTACGAAAGTCTGTAAAACAAACTTCATTCAAACCGTTTACACCAAGCCTGTATCTGTACTGTTCGTCTATCCCCTGGAGCTTACTGTCGAGCTTGTTAAACATTTCCCTTGTCTTTTCGCTGATTTTAGTTAAATCACACATTTTGTTTTCCTCCTATTGATTTTTTTGCCTTACTGTGTTATAATTGGAGGAGCAGTCGGGGTAAGGCTCCCGACTGACCTCTTTGAGGGTTGAGCGGTTGGCTTTGGCGAGCACCGCTCTTTTTTATTGGTCTTTCATAATTCGCTTTACGCTTTCCCTAAGTTCTTCAAGCGTATCGCACTTTTCAATGAGTTCCAAGATTGCTTTGAGCAATGCCTCGGTAACATTCATCTCATTCACTTTCCTCACTTCCTTTCTTAAGGGGATTTGTTTTCCCCTGCCTTACATATACTATTATACAGGATTTCCTTTCATTTGTCAAGGGTTTTCTTAAAGTTTTTTTATTTATTTTTGAAAAAAATTTGTTGACAACTGAAAGTTTTTCGTTTATAATATAAAGTGTAAACTGAAAGGAGGTAGTTTTATGGATATTCCAACAAAGATAAAACTCGCAGAAACATACGCTAATATCAGTGAGGCAGAGTTAGCCCGTAGAATTGGTACAACGTCCCAGGCTTTTGGGCAGAGATTAAAGACAGGAAAATTCTCGTCTACTGACTTAGATAATATTGCCCAGGCGCTCGGAGCAGAATTTGTATGTTCGTTCAGATTTCCAGACGGAACGGAAATATAAGATAACCAAAAAGCCCGGATGAACGAATCCATCCGAGCTGTGCGGTATGCCTACCCTTTATGTAATGGAATACCGATACGGTTGTTGATTCTGATATCGGTATTCGGTATGCGCACAATAAGGTCAGACAATTCGCAATTAAGGGCTTCGCATATAAGGTCAAGATGCTCAAGATTGACTCTCTCAACAATTTCGTGATAGTAGTCATTTATTGTAGATGGTCTAATACCTGTTATGCGTGCAAGGTCTGCCTGTGTCCATCTTCGTTCGCCAAGACGAGTGGACAATAAAATTCTAATCATTACAGCCATAACTCCTTTTCGTATTATTCTAACAGTATTTTATCTTTTTGTCTTTAAATTGTTAGAAAATAACGAATTGCGTTATTTTTATAAAGAAAAAAGAGACAACCCTAAGGAATCTTAGTCCTGAAAGTTGTCTCTTTATTTTATTTTCCCGCTTTCCTGAACGGGCAAGCCAATACAAAAACGCTTCCAATCATATAGATTTGAGCAGTGTTCGTCTGGCTCTCCATTGGTGGAGCTGAGGAGAATCGAACTCCTGTCCGAAAACAAGTCCGCAGGAACTTCTCCGAGTGCAGGTTATGGTCAACTTTCCCTCACTGCCGATTCCACAACCAAAGTCGACAGCTTAGTAGTCACTGATGCATGGACGGAGCCGTGACACTCTCCGGCGCACGTTCACCACTGGTATACACCTCAGCCTGTGCCGTGGTACTCACAGGGGAGATGAAGCTGCTTAGGCAGCTAAAGCTACTCTATTGTTAGCGTTTATATTTAAAGTTTGAGCCTTGTTAAAGCGGCTGACTCATCCGCTACTCGCTATTCCTGTTTCGTCATCCCCGTCGAAGCCATTGCAGCCCCTTATCGGTTATCCTGATTCATTATAACATAAGTTTAGACGGATTGCAAGTATTTTATTCCTATTATATTGTAACTTTTCTGTGAACTCACTCTCAGAACAATAACAGACTGATTGCCATTACAAGCATTCCTGCCACTGCACCTGATATACTTACCCTTCCGCTGTCATATGCCCTTGACATCGGCAAAAGCTCGTCAAGCGAAATAAACACCATTATTCCGGCTATCATTCCGAATATAATTCCGAACACCGTATCATTGAGCACAGAACGAAGCAGGAGATATCCTATAATTGCTCCTAATGGCTCGGTTGCTCCGGAGAGGCACGAAATAAGGATTGCCCGCTTTTTACTGCCTCCGGCATAGTAAATCGGCACTGCTGTTGCAATTCCTTCCGGCACGTTATGTATCGCAATAGCCATACAAATTGCCGCACCCAAGCCGGGACTTTTCAGTGCCGCACTGAATGTCACCATTCCTTCCGGGAAATTATGTATTGCAATAGCCGCCGCAGTCATCAGCCCCATATGATTGAGATTTCCTTCCTTTTCCCCTAATTTATCCGTCGGTATCAGCCAATCCACAGCTACAATAATTGCAATTCCCGCAAAAAACGCAATCACAACCGCTGCTGCACCACTTTTCTCACCCATTTCGTTCACCAGATAATCTTTACCTTTTGAAAATATTTCTATCATTGAAATATATATCATAACACCTGCCGAAAACCCCAGCGCTGCCGCAAGTATACCCGTACCGCTTCGTTTCATAAGCAGTACCATTGCCGCACCAAGCCCGGTCGCACCGCCGGCTATCAGAGTAAGGGCAAGTGCATATATAACGTTTCCATCCATATCTGCACCTCACAATATTATACTTACCTTATATTATGCGGCATCTGGTTTTGCGTTACAAAAAAAGAGCATCCTGCGATGCTCTCAGTTTAATTCATATTGTGCCGCTTTTTCAGGAAATATCACATCCGCATTACGGACAACCAAAGCCGCACCCAATACTGCCGACACTGCCATCAGTATACACAGTATTATAACCTTACGGCGAAGTCCGTAATCCACCCTTTTCGGTGCTTCAATTGAACGACCTTCCGTAGTGCCGCCTCTTTTCTTTATGCTGTTACGCCTGCGTATTTCCTTATAATCCACACCATTACACTCCTTATTTTGCTTTATACTTATATTATATCATACTTTTGCCCAAAATCCAACAGAAAAATATTTTTCTTTTTTACAAAAAAATGCTTGACAAAGCTCAGATTATAGTGTATAATAATTTCTGTTGTTACGCAACACCCATATTATGGCGGTATAGCTCAGTT
>JAZQHZ010000085.1:0-4027 GCA_045540855.1 Clostridia bacterium | reverse complement strand
ACCTGCGAGCTTAACACGGATATGGTAAGCGTAAAGGATATAAGCGGTGACGGAAAGATTACAAGTGCAGATATCAAAACTGTAACCTTCAACAATCTCGAAGGAACATTCACAGAAGCTCCGTATTTTTACAGACGTATGGGTGCAGACGGCAACTATACAGGCAAATACTATATGTTCTTTGCCAAGGACTGGAGAGAGCAGTGGGCATATGCTACAACCGACGATATTATGAGCGGAAGCTGGGATTATGAAAATCTTATGATGAGTGCAGTTGCAACATCGAATACAAGCCACGGTGCAGTGTTTGATTTTGGCGGCAAGACATATTTCATCTATCACAACGGCTCACTTCCGGGCGGTTCGGGTTACAGACGAGTGGCTAACATCCAGGAGGTTGTATTTAATGCTGACGGCACGATTGATACAATGGAAGAGCTTTCAACAGGTATCAGCGGCACAGCCTCGACAATTACAACCGTTGACGGACTTTATGTAGGTCACGATGCATTCACAAACCCGCTTGCAGACGCATCATATCCGCTCGAAAAGGCGGTTAAGGTTGGCGAGGCTAACGGCACAAATACCGAATGGGAAATAGTACCGGGCAAGGCTGACACTGCAAATGAAACATACGTATCAATCCAGGCACATAACAAGCCGGGACTTTATATCAAGGCAGACGGCTCAGACGTGGTGCTTACTCAGGATCACGATAAAACAGCAGCGGCGGCTATGACATTCATCACACGCAAGGGCATAAACGGCGATGAAAACGCAGTTTCGTTCGAGAGTGTAGCAAAGCCGGGAATGTATCTTACATATATAGGAAGTCAGCTGATGCTCACAACAGGCTCAATGGCAGACAATGCTTCATTCACCGTAACAGAGCTCGAAAAGGCAGAGCCGAAGCTCGTCGTAGAATATGGAAGCGGAGTTGCGGCTGTTATCAAGTCAGAAAATGCTCCGTCAGACGCAGTTATTTATGCGGCGGCATACGATGACAACGGCAGACTTACAGATGTTGAGTCATTTGATGCGGCACAGGGCAAGAGCATAATGTTTATGCCGGATAAGGTATTCCTTTGGGATACAAACGGACAGCCACTTGATGTTTGGACAGCGAAATAATAAAAAGGAGCGGTTATCACCGCTCCTTTAAGGTAAGGAATATTATGGATATAAACAATATATTAAATAATCTTACAACCGAATATATCGGCAGGAACGTTAAGTGGTACAAAACACTTGATTCAACCAATACCGAAGCAAAGCGCAACAGCGATATGTGTGACGGCACACTCTTCATTGCCGATACTCAGACAAACGGACGTGGCAGACTCGGACGTGAATGGGCATCGCAAGAGGGTGACGGGATATTTATGTCACTGCTCTTAAAACCCGGTATAAATCCCGAAGAAGCATCAAAAATAACGCTTATTGCAGGCATAGCCGCTGCACGTGCCATAGGAATGGACTGTGGCATCAAGTGGCCTAACGATATTGTAATAGGCACAAAAAAGGTCTGCGGAATACTTACTGAAATGTCGATGGGAAATATAATCTGCGGAATCGGTATAAATGTTAACAATCAATCCTTCGATGAGGATTTATCATATAAAGCAACCTCGATGAAGATTGAATCGGGAAAAGAGTTTAAAAGAGCGGATATTATCAGCGACTTTATAAACGAATTTGAACCGGTATATAAGCAATTCCTTGAGGAAGGAATTGCTTCAATAATGGATTTATACCGCAGTATGTGCGTGACAATAGGACGTGATGTGACTGTAATATATCCCGACAGGCAATTTGATGCAAAGGCAGTTGACGTGGATAATAACGGCAATCTCATTGTTGAGGTTAATGGCGAAAAAATGGTGGTTTCCTCGGGCGAGGTCAGTGTAAGAGGAATGTTTGGATATATCTGATTTGTTAATGAAATGTAAATTATTAGCACTCTACGACGTAGAGTGCTAATTTTATATTGACAAAAGGAAATTTTTGTAGTAATATTATTTTATTGAAAAAATGTAGGGTACGGCATTTATGGCGTACCGTAAAATGAAATTATCAAAAGAGGTGCATTTATAATGGCAAAAGGAAATATTTCGGTAGATTCGGAAAATCTGTTTCCGATAATTAAAAAATGGCTTTATTCAGATAAGGATATATTCCTGCGTGAGCTTGTTTCAAACGGCTGTGATGCTGTGACAAAGCTTAAAAAGCTTGTCGGAATAGGTGAAGCAAATATCGAGGACGAGCCGCACTACAAGGTTACGGTTTCAATCCTTAAGGATGAGAAAAAGCTTGTTATAAGCGATAACGGTATCGGTATGACGGCAGAAGAGATTGACAAATACATCAATCAGATTGCTTTTTCGGGTGCAAGCGATTTCCTTGCAAAGTACAAGGAGGACGATAAGGAAAACGAGGGCAATCAGATAATCGGTCATTTCGGACTTGGCTTTTACAGTGCATTTATGGTTGCAGACAGTGTGGAGATTGACTCACTTTCATATCAGGAGAGTGCAGTTGCTGCGAGCTGGAAGTGTGACGGAACAATGGAATATGAAATGGGCGAGGGCACAAGAGAGGAAAGAGGTACAACAATCACTCTCAATATCGCCGAGGATTCACTCGATTTCTTAGAGGAATACAAGGTACGTCAGATTTTAAACAAGTACTGCTCATTCCTGCCGACAGAGGTTTATATTGAAACTCCGGAGGAGAAAAAGGAGGACGAGGAATTAAAGCCGATAAATACAACAACTCCGCTCTGGTGCAAGAAGCCGTCAGAGTGTACTGACGAGGAATACAAGGAATTCTATCGTAATGTATTTATGGACTTCAACGAGCCGTTATTCTGGATTCACTTAAATGTTGATTTCCCGTTCAACTTAAAGGGTATTTTATATTTCCCGAGAATTAATCACGAATTTGCGGCACAGGAGGGCGAAATCAAGCTCTATAATAACCAGGTATTCGTTGCGGACAACGTAAAGGAAGTAATTCCCGAATTCCTGCTCTTATTAAAGGGCGTAATCGACTGCCCGGAATTACCGCTTAACGTATCAAGAAGCTTCTTGCAGAATGACGGATATGTAAAGAAGATTTCGGCTCATATCACAAAGAAGGTAGCGGACAAGCTCAAGAGCCTTTGCAATAACGAGCGTGAGAATTACGAAAAGTACTGGGACGATATAAATGTGTTCATCAAGTACGGCTGTCTGCGTGACGAAAAGTTCTATGATAAGGTAAAGGACTATATCATTTACAAGAATCTTGAGGGTAAATATATCACTCTTGAGGATTATCTTGCAGGCAAGGAAAAGAAAGAGGTATACTATGTAAGCGATGAGGAGCAGCAGTCGCAGTATATCAATATGTTCAAGGAGCAGGGGATAGATGCTGTGATTTTACATGCAATGATGGATACGCATTTCATCAGCTTCGTTGAAATGAAGCAGGAGGGTGTAACCTTCAAGCGAATTGACTCATCATTATCTGAGACGGGTGATGAGAATGCAAGCGAGGAGGAGCAGGATAAGAGCCTGGCTGAGGATGTGAAGAAAATCCTCGGCGACGACAGCCTGAAGGTTGAAGTGAGAGCATTAAAGAGTAATGATATTCCGGCAGTAATTCTCCTTGGCGAGCAGATGAGAAGAATGCAGGAAATGTACAGAAGCTACGGTCAGCAGATGGCAGGTATGGCGGATATGTTCAAGGACGAGTTCACCCTTGTGCTCAATAAGAACAACGCACTCATATCAAAGCTTGACGGACTTAATGAAGAGGACAAAAATCTGCTTGTTGAGCATATTTATGACCTTGCAAAGATAAGCCACAGCCCGCTTACAGGTGAGCAGATGACAAAGTTCATCGAGCGTTCAAATAAGCTTTTAGGCAGAATATTCTAAGAAATTGAAAGCACTGCGATAGCGGTGCTCAGACTGTAGACAAAATGGTCACACGCATTAACAGCGATGTGACCATTTCGTTTATTATATCAAAAATATGCCTTATT
>JAZQHZ010000084.1:0-3489 GCA_045540855.1 Clostridia bacterium | reverse complement strand
GTAAAGGCGGATGCCTACGGTCACGGATTTATGGAGGTGGCAAAAACTCTGCTTGATAACGGTGCAGACCGTCTTGCGGTCGCAACCTTAAGAGAGGGTGCACAGCTCAGAAGCCGAGGCGTGAACGTGCCGATACTGGTTTTGGGAGCACTTATGGAGGACGATATCGAGGATTTTATAAACTTCAATATCACACCGACCGTGTTCTCGTATGAGACCGCACACGCAATATCATATATTGCCCAGAAGAAGGAAATTGTAACAAAAATCCATATCAAGCTTGATACGGGAATGTCAAGAATAGGATTTTTAACAGGTGACGATAACGGTAATGTAGTTGATGAAATTGAAAAAATTTCCAGACTGCCGTATATCGAAATAGAGGGAATATTCTCGCATTTCTCAACCTCGGATGAGTTTGACGACAGCTATACAAGGATGCAGTTTGCAAGATTTATGGATGTTGTGAATCAGCTTGAGGAAAGAGGAGTAAAAATTCCGATTAAGCACATCTGTAACAGTGCAGGAATTATGATGTATCCCGAAATGCACCTTGATATGGTAAGACCGGGTGTAATCCTTTACGGACTGTACCCGTCAGATGAGGTGGATAAGTCAGTGCTGGATTTAAAGCCGGCAATGACCTTGAAATCAAGAATAACTCATGTAAAGGAAGTAGAGCCGGGCAGAGGTGTAAGCTACGGCAAGGAGTACATAACCGAGGGTATAACAAAAATTGCAACCGTACCCGTAGGTTATGCAGACGGTTATCTCAGAGGACTTGCACATGAGGGTAAGATGATGGTAAATAATCAGCAAGTCAGGATTGTCGGAAGAATTTGCATGGATCAGTGTATGATTGACGTCACAAATGTTCATAATATAGAAAGAGGAGACGAAGTAATCCTATTTTCTGATTCCGGCATTACAATAGATGATCTGGCACGCTGGCTTGATACTATAAATTACGAGGTAGCTTGTGTAATCGGAAAGAGAATACCGAGAATTTATACAAGGCAGGGTAAGGCGGTAAAGGTACTGAATTACCTGCTGTAATAGCGTATGCTATAGGAGGGATTACTTTGTCACACAACGATAATAAGCTGTATGAGGCTTTGAAAAAAGGCTACGCCGAGATGTCGCAGATAAATTCCGAGCTCGCAGAGGAAGGAATTATAGCGGATAATGAAGCGTTAGAGATCAGTGAGAATAATCTGACGGAGTGTGAATAAAAGTGATTGTAAAACGAGGAGACATTTATTATGCCGATTTAAGTCCGGTAGTAGGAAGTGAACAGGGCGGAATACGCCCTGTTCTTATAGTACAAAACGATGTGGGCAATAAATACAGTCCCACCGTAATTGCGGCGGCAATAACAAGCCGTATCAATAAGGCAAAGATGCCTACGCATATAGAGCTTTGTGCAAAGGAATACGGACTTAACAAGGATTCAGTTATTTTACTCGAACAGATAAGAACGATTGATAAACAGAGATTAAGAGAGAAAACAGGCAGACTTGGCGAAGAGCTTATGGCGAAGGTTAATGAAGCACTCTCCGTCAGCTTTGGTCTTGATTGATGTACTTAGACCGCAAAACAGCTGTTGATAAATCAGCAGCTGTTTTTATGGAGGTAAATATGGTAAAGGAATTAGTTCACGATCCGATTTTTCTCGGACAAAAGTCAGAAACGGCAACCGCACAGGATTTGCAGACGGCACAGGATTTACTCGAAACGCTGATTGCGCATCAGGACGGCTGTGTGGGAATGGCGGCAAATATGATAGGTGTAAAGAAGCGGATAATCTGCTTTGATAATAACGGTACATATATGCTGATGCTAAATCCTGAGATAATAAAATGCGAGGGAGCATATGAAACCGAGGAAAGCTGTCTTTCGTTGTTGGGCGGACCGAGAAGGACGAAAAGATATAAGAAAATTCGGGTGGAGTATCAGACTTTGGATTTAAAGGTACGCACAAAGGTGTTTGAAGGCTGGACTGCTCAGATTATTCAGCACGAAATTGACCATTGTAACGGTATTTTAATTTAAAAAATACTTGCAATTTGCTCGCATAAGGTGTATAATAAAAATAACAATTGAACAGACGGGAGCTTGTGTGACAGGCTGAGAGGAAGGTAAACCTTCGACCGATAACCTGATTTGGATAATGCCAACGTAGGGACGTGTAACGATAGATTTTTACGGGAAGCTACCAAAAGGGTGGCTTCCCGTTTTTGTATGTAAGGAGGAAAAAATATGAAAACAGCATTAACAATTGCCGGGAGCGATTCAAGCGGCGGTGCAGGAATTCAGGCAGATATCAAGACAATGACAATGAACGGCGTATATGCAATGAGTGCAATCACGGCTCTGACGGCACAGAACACAATGGGTGTAGCGGCGATTTCGGAGGTCACGCCGAGATTTCTTACACAGCAGATAGACGCAGTGTTTGAGGACATATATCCCGATGCAATAAAAATAGGGATGGTATCCTCGTCAGAGCTTATAGAAGTAATAGCACAGAGGCTGGAATTTTACGGAGCAAAAAACATAGTAACAGATCCGGTTATGGTATCAACAAGCGGCTCAGAGCTGATGAAATCAGATGCGACGGATACATTGATAAAAAAGCTGTTGCCACTTTCGACACTTATTACGCCCAATATTCCCGAAGCACAGGTATTAACGGGCATAGTTATTAAAAATAAGGAAGATATGCTTGTGGCGGCAAAAGCGATAGGTGATAACTACGGCGTGGCGGTGTTGCTGAAGGGCGGACACAGTATAAGCGATGCTGACGATTTGCTGTACGAAAACGGCAAATATAAATGGTTTAAGGGAGAACGAATAGAAAATCCGAATACGCACGGAACAGGCTGTACCTTATCGTCAGCCATTGCCTCAAATCTGGCAAAGGGCTACACTCTTGAAGAATCAATAAGGCGGGCGAAGGAATACATATCAGAAGCTCTGAAAGCGATGCTTGACATAGGAAAGGGTTCAGGTCCGATGAACCACGCATTTAATTTACAGGGCGAGTTCGCAAATGAGAAATAAATACAAAAAATGACAAGTTTATTCAAAATAGACTTGTTATTTTTTTCGGCTTATGGTATAATGAGTTTAATCAATTGAATTAAATTAATCTTTTAAACTACATAAATTATACACAAGGGGAAAGCTATGGATATTTTTACAATTTTAAGCCTTATAGGCGGACTTGTTCTGTTTCTTTACGGTATGGATCTTATGGGCGACAGCCTTAAAAAGCTGGCGGGCGGTAAGCTGGAATCCATTCTTGCAAAGCTTACATCTACCAGATTAAAGGGCTTTTTGCTCGGCTTTATCGTGACGGCGGTGATTCAGTCGTCCTCGGCTACAACGGTTATGCTTGTCGGATTTGTTAATTCGGGCATTATGAAGCTGGGACAGACTATCAGCATAATTATGGGTGCCAATATCGGTACAACGGTTACATCGTGG
>JAZQHZ010000083.1:0-5242 GCA_045540855.1 Clostridia bacterium | reverse complement strand
GGCTGGTCTGTAAATTCCACCAAATCGCATATATCAAGAAGCACAACATCATCACGCACAGAGCCTCACCGCCTTCTGCAAGCCTTTCAATGAATCACGTACAATATATTCCAATTCTTCCTGATGAGAATAATCGGTATCAAGCCACTCATCATAAAGCTGTTCTAAAATATTGCCCTTAAACAGTACAATATTTTTCAGCATTTTCTGAGTAAACTTATACTCCGATGTCAGCATCATAAATATTTCCGTAATTATGGAAATCTTATATGCCTTAGCGTAAAGCTCCTGCTGTGGCAGGCTAAACATTTCGTTTCTGAAATCATCATAGTCCTGCTCTATTTTATGTATTGCTCTTTCCTCTAACATTACATTATCCTCCTTGCTACATTCTTGCTAATTGCAAAATTTATGATATCCGCCGGTGTATAGCGTTCATACACACTTTTGATATGCTCGTCGTAATTTGAGATTTCGTTCTCGCGCTGCTGTTTTGCGAACTTATACAGATACATAGTAAACTCTGTATCAAATCCGTAGCCTCGCATTGCCTTTATGGTGTTGTCATTGTTATCAAGTACAAATATTACACCAACCAAGCCTGTTTTCTCGGTACGCTCTGTATCAAATTCCTTATACAACCCGGCATTAAACGGCATATCAAAAATGAACCTCTCACCGAATTTTGCGGTAATGAAAACGATACCTTCCACAACGCTTAAATAAACATCAAGCTTACCAGCTTCCAGTATCCGTATTTCCTCATCCGTAAAATCCGACATTCCTATTACAATATTGAACATATCGTCGTGTATCTCAAATATTGCACCGTCTCCGCCCAAGTTTTTATCAAACCTGTCACCGACAGAATATCTGATGTAGTCTGAATCCTTACACATAATTTACCTCCTTATGCTGCTTTTTTCGCATCCTTAATGCGTTCTAACACCTTTTCCTCTTCCACATCAAAATCACCGTTCCCGCACCGTTTGTTAAACAGCTCATCATCAGAATGCAGGCGTACCCATACGGATGCAGGCTTGTAAAGCATATTGCATACAGTATCTACTACAATAAATTCTGCAACATCCTTATACCAATCTGCCTTATATCCGTTTATACACGGAATACGCTTACACCAGTCATACTCCATCAGGAATTTATCCCCTATATGTAGCACTGTTTCCATTTCGATTTCATCCGGGCTTGATGTATCACCGTTTCGTTTTAATACCTTTATAAGCATTCGTCCTCCCTCTGGCTAAAGCCTTCTGTTACAGCCTTAATCAAAGTATCTTCACTTCCATGTTCTTTGCAGTAATTATATATGTTTTCTGTACCTTTAGTTGTGTACTGCCTGCATACGTAACACTCATAAGACTTTCCGACACAGCCACAGCTATCTCTGTATGTATACGGGAACGGACCCAGTATCCCACATCCGCAAACATTGCAGGTGTGCATAATCCCGTTTACCGCTTTTACATAAAGCTTATATATTTCCTTGTCATCCTCAAACAGCCGGGATATCTTTCTAAGCTTATAAGAATAGAATACTAACAAAGTAGATTCTTCTCCCTCTTTGCATACTATCGGCTCTACTTTCTCCTTATTTTCCATAAGAATCCGCATGAAAGCAGCATTTGAAGAACCATCATCCAGTTCCTCACCAAACAGTGCGCAAACAAGCACTCCTTCCATCCTGATAACAAGACAGTCAACAATGCAGTACCACAGGTATAATACCGTCCAAACAAGTAACGATACTACTTTCACAAGAATATTTTCTTGTTCATGCGAAGATTCGCTCAGCGATTCCATCAGCTTTGTCCTATAATTTTTCAGCCGTTTTAAAATAAAATTTCTCACTCGTTATACCTCCCTTTCAATCTTTGCAACCTCTGAATTCATATAGTCCGCAAACCGTTTAGCATATTCCTCTTCCCAATAATCGTTACAGGCATATATCCTTCTCTTTATACCGTTTTTTAAAGTAACATTGCTTATTATCCTGTAATGTTCAGGACAAGCTCGTATTACCTTTTCTTTTATTCTTTTAAGAGTCGTTATGCCTTTGACCGATATATTGCATTCACACATCCTGATACGTACCTTATATACGTTTGCTCCTATCAACTCATAATATCTGATATTGAGCACTTCATCAGCATGAAAATACATCTCAATTTCTTCAGGATTTGAACGTACCTTTGCTTCTATTTCCATTAAACCCCTCCTTTGCATGATAAGAGGACACAAGATAACCCTGTGTCCTCTTTGTCGTTAACCTCTTTATGCTGCAACTCCGAAAATCTGCGAACGCTTAACTGTCATTTTGTAGTTCTGACACATACTTTCAAGCATTGCGAATTCTTCATCCATACCGGACAAATCACGATGCAGAATAGTCTCGTATTCCTTCTTTCTCGTCGCAAGCATCTGAATCTTCAAAATCCATCGGTCCAAAACCTTCTGGTTTGTGTTTCCGTTTTGGATGAGCTTGCCGATACGCTTCTGATACTCTGCAATCTGACTGCCAAGGTCATGATAGAATTCCTGCGTCATTTTCTTGCACTGCTCCTCATTGTCTACTACAAACATAGCATTCATACTGATATGCTTTGAATCTCTCTTATTCGCATAGGTAAAGAGATTTGCATCTGCGACAAGCGTCAGGAAATCCTCTAACAGCGATACACCCTGCATATATGCTTTAGGGACAAAATAGTGGTGTCCCCACGCAGAAATCCCGATTGCGTGCATACCGGATATATACTTCTCAGCCATTGTTTCAATGCTCTGATTACCAAGACATTCTCTATACAGATTAAAGTTTTTTTGTATTCTGTCAAAATACCCCTGTATATCCCGTCCTGATGTCATGTCAACATCCGACAGTTCAATGGTCTGTGTTTCCTTATCCAATGTGATATTTGCAAGCTTTCGGTATTTGTTAGTGCTTTTGTTAAGCGTTTCCTCTACCAGCTCACGGGATATGATGTCCTGTTCCACACGCATATTATCACGGCAGAATATCTTGTATATCCGCTTCTCCAAACCGACTGTCTCTTCGATTCTGTCATGGATTTCGCCGGTTGCATTTCTGAAAGCGTCTATAATAGGCGGTTTTCCGTTATATTTAACAGGAAAGCCTATCTGCTCACAAATATCGTTCACCGTGTCAACATTTACATACAGCTTCGGAAGAGAAAAATACATAAACTTACCGAGTATGTCCTCAGATTTTCCGTCCTCTCTGTTTACAATAATAAAATCCTCTGCTCTCATCTTTTACCTCCTTAATCTCTTTATGCTGCAAGCAGCTCTGACCGCATATACCGTGCCTTTGCATAGGAATAGTCGTCAATACCCTTATAGTTCGGATTCCATAGACATTCTTCATACTCTACTCCGATATTATCAAGCATATCATGAAGCTTTATAATTGCCCTTCGGACATTAGGGTTCCAACGCTTATCCATATCCATCATCTCATAAATTTTCTCAACGCCAAGAGAGCGAACAATTTCCGGTAGATATTCAACCGCATTCACTCCGGGTATCGCTATAAAAAGCTTACCGTCAGACAATACACTTGTTACATCTGCCTTCATTGCTCCCTCTGTCAGCACAGCCTCCTTTGCCGTAGTATCACCTACTACATGAACCCACGGCTTTGCACCTGCACCAAACGGGAAATACCTGCTTGAGAACCAACGGAATTTGTCCTCCTTTGAATTTTCCGGAATATCAAGCCGTATCTGCAAACCCTGAATATATCCCTGACTAT
The DNA here is from genome assembly GCA_045540855.1 of Clostridia bacterium. Lineage (GTDB taxonomy): Bacteria > Bacillota > Clostridia > UBA1381 > UBA1381 > UMGS1958. The sequence goes on along the minus strand of JAZQHZ010000083.1, from coordinate 1,452 downwards.
CGCATATCGGAACAAACATTCCGCCATACTTGTTCAGGTACATCTGCACTCTTCCGCATTCATCAATATAGAATCCGGGGATGCCTATCAGGTTATGCTTTTTTGCAAGCTTTTCCAAAACCTCTCTTCTGAATACACCATCTGTCGGCACGCTTCTATACATAAACTGAAACATATCCTTTACACAAAGACCTCTCTTTTCCAATCCCTCACGATGAAACCTATTAAGTCTCAGAAGGTTTAGAAAATCATAGTATACATCATGCCTGTCTGCTAAAGAACGCATTGGTGTTTCCGTCTGCGTTTTCGGAACAAATATATACTTTGGCTGAAAATCTCCGTTTTCTTTCAACCGTTTAAATGCCTCTTTATTGCTCACACCGTAAACCTTGGCATAAAGCGAAACGCTGTTACCTCTTTCACCGCAGCGGAAGCAGTTAAATCTCTCCTTTTGCCTGTTTATACCGAGATGATAGCTACTATCACCGCAAAACGGGCAACGCGCCTTAAATTCCACTTTACTGCCTCTGTTTGAGTAAAGCTTGATTCCGCATTTTCCGGCAACCTCTAAGATATCGAAATGTTCATATTCACGGCACATATTACGCAGCCTCCCTTACAGGCATCTGCTTCTTTCTGCACTGAACATTCAAAGCTTCCTTTCGTGCATATGCAAGCACTACCTGACCGGACACCATATCCAGCCTATTTGTAATACATTCTGCATTATCAATATATGTAGGATAGGAAAGTCCCGTAAGTCTTGATAAAAGCTCTGATACCTCAAGTCCTGCCCTGATTTTCTCAGATGCAGAAAGACAGCGGTAGTCCTTATTATCATAAGTGAATTTAAAGACATCCTTTACCTCTCCGGTAGTTCTTGATACATCGGTAAGCTTAATCGCTGCACGGTTCATTTTGAGGCTCGCAAGCGTCATTTCTGCACGCTTTGCCGCAAAGTCAACCACTGCCTTTATAAGGCTATTGTTTCTCGCCATCTGTTTCCTGCAGCCTGCAAGCTTTTTCTCAATCTCTTCAACTCTTTCAGGAATCTTATCACTTTCACAAAGCTTATCCACTTCCTTTGCAAAGTCCTCAGCCTTTGTTTGAAGCTCACAAAGCCTTGCGTATTCTTCCTCCGTCAGATTTCCGAGTCTGATTTTTGTCTCTAATGCTGTTCTTTCAGATGAGCCGTCTACGAGCATTGAAAGCTCTGCTTCGGCTTTTTTAATGTCCTCTGCCTTGAATTCCTCAAATTTTGCACGACTTGCAATTTCAAGCTGTTCAAGCTCCTTATATGCCGCCATTGTATTTTTGCCCTTTTCGCATACAAGGTTATACTCTTCACGCAAAGATGCAATGATACCAGAATAGTTATCCTGTGTAACAACCGTACCGCAGGTGGGACAGGTATCTCCTACCTTTATACCTTTGATACGTTCTGCTAAAGCC
>JAZQHZ010000082.1:0-5171 GCA_045540855.1 Clostridia bacterium | reverse complement strand
GGCTTCTCCTTGAGGAGAGGCTCCGCCGCAGGCGGTGGTGAGGTGTAGGATGCGAAGCATCCGTCGGATTTTCCACCTCATCCGGCACTTCGTGCCACCTTCCCCTCAAGGGGAAGGCAACACCGCTAAACATTAATTTATCACAAAAAGGAGAAAATATGAACCTACCAAAAGACTTCACCGACAGAACACGTGCTATGCTCGGCGATGAATATGATGAATTCATTGCCGCCTTTGAAAATTCACCCATTTATTCGGGAATCCGCATAAATACACTGCGTCCCGATGCACTTCGTGCTGTGGAGGCAGAGTTTGGCGAGCTTGAACGGGTGGATTGGTGCGATGTCGGATTTTATGCCGATAAATCGAAAATTTCGGGAAATCATCCCTATCATATGGCAGGTCTGTTCTATTTTCAGGAGCCTTCGGCAATGTGTGCCGCCTCGGCACTGCCTGTTAATGAGGGCGATTTCGTGCTTGATTTGTGTGCCGCACCCGGCGGTAAAACTACTCAGGCGGCGGCAAAGCTCAATAATACAGGGCTGCTTGTGGCAAACGAAATCGTGAAGGGACGTGCACAGATTCTGTCTGAAAATGTTGAGCGAATGGGCTTGACTACTGCGATAGTCACCAATGAATCACCCGATTCACTTGCTAAAAAATATGTTGGATTTTTCGATAAAATAATCGTTGATGCACCGTGCAGCGGCGAGGGAATGTTCCGCAAGGAGCCGCAGGCGGTGACGGAATGGAGCCTTGAACATACGATTTCGTGCGGTGCAAGGCAGAAAAACATCCTTGATTCTGCATTTACAATGCTCAAAAAAGGCGGAATGCTTGTGTATTCAACCTGCACCTTCGCACCGGAGGAGAACGAGAAAATTGCCGCATACCTGATAGAAAAGGGTATGGAGCTGTGCGAAATGCCGGAATTATCCACTCTTTGCGAGGGAAAAACCGAATGGAGTGGCTCGGACTACGATATGTCACGCACACGCCGCATCTTCCCGCACAAGCAAAAGGGCGAGGGACACTTTGCGGCACTGTTTCGCAAGGTGACAGAGTGCGAAGGCATTGCGGAAAAAAAGAAGAAAAATAACAAAAGAACAGACACCTCTGTGCTTGACTACTCCATTAGTCAGTACCGGAAATTTGAGAAAGAAACGCTTAAAACCACGCTTGACGGCGAATTTGTACTCTTCGGAGACAATCTGTATTTAAAGCCCGAGGGCATTGATATTGACAAAATCCGTGTAGTCCGCTGCGGATTGCATCTGGGAACAGTCAAGAAAAACCGGTTCGAGCCGTCGCACGCACTTGCACTTGCTCTGAAGAGTGACGAGGTGAGAAGCGTGAATTTCACGCTTGATGACGGGGATTTATATAAATATCTGCACGGCGAGGTCGTGCCCTGCAATGAAAACGGCTGGTGTGCAGTCTGTGTAAACGGCTTTTGCCTGGGCTGGGGCAAGGCAAGCGGAGGAGTACTGAAAAATCACTATCCGAAGGGATTAAGACTTATTAAATAAATATTACAAATCGAAGCTGCACTTGAATTATGTCGAAAAATAAGATATAATAAAAAAGTCGGTCAAGCCGACCGGAAAAGTGCAAGATTTCGGAAACGAAGAGAAACGGTTAGCCACACCCAAAGAGCATTAAACAATAAATGTGCTCAGAAGGAGGTGGTGTTATGAAGAAAATAATTATAAAGATATTAGTAATAATATTATATGTAATTATGCTTTTTATAATGTTTGCTAAAACAGCAAAGTAACCGCTCCTCGGCAAAAGTGTGCGGTTACTTAAACTAAACATTTTTGGCTAACCGTTTCGGTCTTGCCTTTTTACGTTTATATTGTATCATAAAAAAATATCTTTGTCAATATAAAAAGGAGAAAACAAATGGCAAACGCACCCTTATACAGAGACCCGATATTTGACGCACCTACCGACCCGGTACTTATCTATAACCGCGAGCGTGAGGAATGGTGGATGTTCTATACACAGCGCCGCTGTGGCGTAAATGCCGTTGGCGTATCGCATATCCACGGCACCGCAATCGGCGTTGCCATATCAAAGGACGGAAACCGCTGGCTCTATCGCGGCACACTTCCGAACCTCGATTTTGAGTTCGGCCATAACACCTTCTGGGCACCCGAAATAATCTGGGGCGAGGGCGAATATCATATGTATGTAAGCTACATAACAGGCGTTCCCACCGACTGGAACTGGGAAAGACACATCGTGCATTATACCTCGGACGACCTGTGGAACTGGGATTTTGAAGGAGTGCTTGAGCTGTCCTCTGACAGGGTTATTGACGCCTGCGTGCATCAGCTTAGTGACGGTATATATAAAATGTGGTACAAGGACGAGGCACACGGCTCGCTTTCATACACCGCAACAAGCACGGATTTATTCAACTGGGTTGCAGGCGGTGCAGAAATCACCGACCGCCACCACGAGGGCCCGAACGTGTTCGAGTTCGGCAACAAAACGTGGATGATTACCGACGAATGGAACGGACTTGGCGTATACGAATCAGACGATTGCACAAGCTGGACGAAAAACGGCGTGATTCTGCGTGACGGCGGCAGTCGTGAATGGGATGGAGTTATGGCAAACCACGCAGACGTAGTGGTAAGCGGTGACGAGGCATATATTTTCTATTTCACGCACCCGTTCTGGCAAAACGAAATCCGCCTTGCGGGCGGTACGTGTGACGATGGTTCATATGACCGCACCTGCATTCAGGTGGCTCGCCTTACAATAAAGGACGGCAAGCTCTGCTGTGACAGAGATGAAGATTTTACACTAAAGCTGTAATTTATGCTTGACAAATGAAATAATGTGATGTATAATAGTCATATGCTTTATCGCTTTAATGTGATAAAGTGAAAAAATGGAGAAATAAATTATTGTTTAGCGGCGTTGCCTTCCCCTTGAGGGGAAGGTGGCACGAAGTGCCGGATGAGGTGGAAAATCCGACGGATGCTTCGCATCCTACACCTCACCACCGCCTGCGGCGGAGCCTCTCCTCAAGGAGAATCCTAATATATAAACAATAATTTACCATATAAAAGGAGAAAACTATGTCAGATTGGAAATTACACACTCCTACGGGAACAAACGATATCCTTCCTTCGGAGTGCTCTATAAAAAAGCAGATTGAATCCACCATCCTGCGTGTGATGGCGGCGGCAGGATATAAAGAGGTAGAAACTCCGGCTTTTGAGTATTACGACTGCTATATCGGCGAGGGCGGAATGATTTCGCAGGAGGCTCTTTTCAAATTCTTCGATGAGCAGGGCAGAATCCTTGCACTTCGTCCGGATTTCACCACCTCAATTGCACGTATGGCGGCGACTAAGGCTACAAATGCACCTTTACCGCTGCGTTATCTCTATACCGGCAGCGTGTACCGTCACGAAAACTCCGAGGAGACTCGCCAGCGAGAGTTCGCTCAGACGGGTATTGAGCTGCTCGGCTCAACCTCGCATCTTGCGGATGCGGAGGTTATCTCGTGTGCGATTGAGGCGATTATCGCTCTGGGATTTGAGGATTTCTCAATGGAAATCGGTCAGGTTGCGTTCTTTAACGGAATCGTTGAGCAGGCGGGCTTCGATACGGAGCTTACCGAAAAAATCCGCGAGAGAATTGACACCAAGGACAGCATGGGCATAAAGCTTCTTATTAAAGATAAGAAAATTGACGAAAGCCTGAAGCAGCTTATTATTGACCTTCCGTACCTCTTCGGTAATGCGGAAATTATTGAGCGTGCGAACATCAGCGGACTTAACGAAACCTCAAGGGCGGCACTGGATAACCTGAAAAAGATTTATGACGTGCTCTGCCTTTACGGCTTTGAAAAATACATTTCCCTTGATCTGGGAATGCTCCAGAGCATCGACTATTACACAGGCTCGATTTTCAAGGGCTATACTCACGGCGTAGGCTTCCCGATTTGTGCCGGCGGCAGATATGACAACCTTGTATCGAAGTTCGGCGAGGCAAGAAGTGCCGTAGGCGTTGCGATGGGCATAAACCGGCTTATGGCGGCACTGAAGGGAAAGATGAGCGACGATACAGTTGGCTCAACGCTGATTTTTGCAGAGGAAAATGCCGAGGGCGTGGCGTATGAAATTGCGTCAAACCTCAGAGTGAACGACTGCCTGGTCGAGATGTATATAAACGATTCAGACTTTGACAACGCAATGGAGTATGCAAAGGCAACAGGACAGGAGTGCGTGATGAGAGCGTACCCGGACGGAGCCTTAAAGCTCTATGATTTGTTGCAGGATAACATTGTAGAGACCACAGCGGACGAATTTTTAGGCTATGCCGAGGACGAATTCACCCAAACACCCGAGGATATGGGCTTCAGGAGATTTTAATTTTGAATTTTTAAGGAGTTATGATGAGATATTTGACAGTTGCATTAGCCAAGGGCAGACTTGCTGAGCTGGCTATGGATATATTTTCGCAGATAGGAATGGACTGCTCGGAAATGAAGGATAAGAACACGAGAAAGCTTATCTTCACCAACGAGGAGCATAAGATGAAGTTCATTCTTGTAAAGGCATCGGACGTGCCGACCTATGTTGAGTACGGTGCGGCGGATATCGGAATTGTGGGCAAGGACACACTTTTAGAGGAGAGCAGAAACCTCTATGAGATGGTGGATTTAGGGTTCGGAAAGTGCCGTATGTGCGTATGCGGACCGCTTGCCTTAAAGGATAAAATCCACACAATGACAAATCTGACAGTTGCATCGAAGTACACAAAGATTGCGGCGAAGCATTTCAGAGAGACCTGCGGACAGACGGTTGAGATAATAAAGCTCAATGGCTCGGTAGAGCTTGCACCGCTTGTAGGCTTGAGTGATGTTATAGTGGATATAGTGGAAACCGGCTCAACACTGCGTGCGAACGGGCTTGACGTGTTGGAGGAGATTGTTGATTTAAGTGCGAGATTTATCGTGAACAAGGTCAGCATGAAGATGGAAACCGAGAGAATTATGAAGATTGTGGAGCATTTTAGTGCGATTGCGGAAAGTTAATTAAAATTATTGTTTAGCGGCGTTGCCTTCCCCTTGAGGGGAAGGTGGCACGAAGTGCCGGATGAGGTGGAAAATCCGACGGATGCTTCGCATCCTACACCTCACCACC
>JAZQHZ010000081.1:0-3608 GCA_045540855.1 Clostridia bacterium | reverse complement strand
TTATTTTCCTTGATATATTCCATGGGCTGTTCATTTGACCAGCCGTCACAGCAGATTTCTTCGTTCTTTTCAGCGGCAAAATCCTCTATGATTTTGTCTGCACGAAAACGTGCCTTACATTCCTTACAGTCAACAAGTGGGTCTGAAAAACCGCCAACGTGACCCGATGCTACCCATGCTTCGGGGTTCATAAGGATTGCGCAGTCAAGACCTACATTGTACTTTGACTCCTGAACGAACTTCTTCCACCAAGCCTTCTTAACGTTGTTCTTGAACCCAACGCCAAGCGGACCGTAGTCCCATGTATTAGCAAGGCCGCCGTAAATTTCCGAGCCTGCGAATACATAGCCTCTGCCCTTACAAAGGGCAACTATTTTATCAAGTGTCTTTTCACTGTTTTTCATTGTATTTCCTCCGATTTTGGGATATTATTGGCAATATCCATAATAATATTCTATTTTATTACATTTAGTGGTAGTTTGTCAAGAGGTATTTTGTAAATTATTGTTTATCGCAAGCGATAAACAATAATTTCAATTCGGAATTCCGAATTATGGTGATTTTTTGCTTTGCAAAAAATATTTAAATTTGGGTTTGTCGTTGGGACAATTCACAATTATGCTGATGCTGAATTGTTTGCGTTTCAAATTTGGGTTTATCGGGATGGTTGGAATTTACGGTTGTAGGGGACGGCGCCCTCGACGTCCCGAAAAATTACACCGTTTTTGTTCCCAAATATGCCTATGGCATATTTGGGCGGGCTGTCGAGGGCGCCAGCCCCTACACCTATCATTCAAATTTGGTGTAAATTTACGGGCGATTCGTGAATCGCCCCTACAAATATATTTTCAAACATAACATCCCGATAAACCCAAATTTAAAGTTGCAAACAATTCGTAATTCCACACAAAAAGGATGCCGAAGCATCCTTTCCATTACCGCCTGCATTGCACCGGTTGTTGAAATCATTATATTATTATATAGCTTATAAATGACAGCAGGACAAACATTCCCAGTATCATAGCATACAGCACCTTGCTCTGCTCAACATATACCCACTGTGTTTTTAGTGCTTCATACGTGAGCACCATAAAGCTCACTGCTCCGCATATCAGAAGTATAAACAGCGTAAGCGGAGAAATAAGCGACAGAAGTGTCCCTATAACACTTATAACCGTAAACGGCAACAGCGTCAGTGCAAGCCGCTGACATATTGAACGGTATGGCGTGCCCTTGTCTCTGAACACAAAACGGTTAATCAGGAAAAACGTAGCAGTGTATGCAAAAAACATCACCAGACCGCTCACTGCACCCGAAAGCAGTGCCATTCCCATATATGCAAGTGTTTTATAGCCTTCAATTCCGTTTATTGCCATAAGGTTTGCAAGAATTGCAAACGGACCTCTCGGCACATTCGTGATAACCGAAAATATGCACAGCCATATCAATGCACCCGAAACCGCCCACAGGGCAAGCATCAGTGCCATCGGGAAATCCTTCGGGTTACGCACCGCATCCACCGGGTCACGCAGAGCATCTGCAATGCCGTAAAGCCTTGCTTTATCGTAAGTCCTTGTACCTCTCGCCGCCTTACGTGCTCTTGCCTTTTCAGCCGTACGTCTGAACCAGCTGTCCTTACGGGTGTAGCCGGTTTTATACTGCGTGCGTTCTGTATTGTTATATTTCGTATTTTCTGTATTATTCGTGCTGCTTTCGTTTTTATTATCCTGCTTCTGATTGGCAGTGCTTCTCGGACAAGTGCATTTCTCGCCCTTTTCAAGCTCCTTGCCACAATAAATACAGCTTCTCATATATCATCTTCCTTTACAGGTTTTAATAAATATATTGTAACCTATTTCACACGAATTGTCAATTTTAAAACTGTAAATTTTATGTGAACAAGGCGGTTGCTTTCGCAACCGCCTATCGGGGAAAGTACAGGGTGCAAAATCATCATTTGCTTTCACATCCTGCTCTATAACGTAATTTAGCATTTGCCGCCTCTACCTTGAGCCTTGAGAGTATCAGTGTAATCACAAAATCAAGGATAAACGGAAGCCACAGATACATAAAGTAAAGCATATTGATACACGACTGAGGCTGAACTGCCGCCATTCCGTCAAAGCCGCTCCACGCCAGCAGCCAGCCGGCAATTGCCATACCAAGTCCGCCGCCTAATTTCACGCCGAGCGATGTACACGAATACATTGTTCCGTCCACACGCTTCTTCTTTGTCAGGTATGTATATTCCGAGCAGCTTGCAATAACTGCGTTCATATCTCCCTGCCACGGCCCTTGTCCGAGTGCCGCCACTGCGGTGAAAATAATCATCAGCGGAACCGAGCCCATATATCCTGCAACAACCACCAACGCACGTCCGATTGTGGCAAGTACATAGCTGTAAAGATTGAGCTTATACATTCCCTTCCACCTTGCCACAAGCATCGGTGTGAACACCAGTGCGGCAATGAGCGGAATATTGACTGCCCACGCAAACACTCCGAACAGGTCTGCATTTTTAAGGATATATGTCATATAATAGAGTCCCATACTTATCATTGCGGTATAAATCTGCTGTAAGATATACACTCCGCAAATCATAAGATAATACTTGTTGCTTATAAGCAGCTTCGCCGCCTGAATAAGGGTATACTTTTCGCCGTCCTCACTTTTCTCGCCCTCATTAAGCTCCTCCTCCGGAAGCTCCTTAACGGAGAACACCGAAATTGTGTTAACAACAAGGCCGATGACAGCATAAACAATTGCCACCGTTCTCCAGCCCTGAGCACCGCCGCCCATTGCATCAACCGCACCTACGGTAATTGCCTGAATTATGAGGCTTGTTGAAAAAGCGAATATAAATCTGCACGAGCCCATCTGCACACGCTCCTTGCTGTTTTTGGTAACAAGCGAGGTGAGTGCCGAATATGCTATGTTGTTTGCGGTATAGAACACTGCGTTTAAAAGATTGTATGCAATAAAGAACCACGCATACTGTGCGAATTTTCCAAGTTCCACAGGGATTGCAAATATCGCCGCAAGGCTCACTGCACAGCCGATATATCCGTAAAGCATCCACGGACGGGCCTTACCCATTTTTGACTTCGTCTTATCAATCATCGAGCCGAAGAAAACGTCCGTCACGCCGTCAAACAGCTTCGAAACTGCAATAAGTGTACCGACTATTCCGGAATTCAAGCCCACCGTATTTGTGAGATAAATCATCACAAAGGTAGTAAGGAATGCGTAAACCACATTTCCCGCAATATCGCCCGAGCCATAGCCTATCATATTGTACCATTTTAAATACTTCTTTTCCATAACTGCCTCCTTTTTAATATGTAAATTATTGTTTAGCGGCTTTGCCGCGAAACATTAATTCAATTCACAATTCATAATTTTGGAAATTTTTCGTCTTGGGACGAAAAATTATTGTTTAGCAGCATTGCCTTCCCCTTGAGGGGAAGGTGGCACGAAGTGCCGGATGAGGTGGAAAATCGGACGGATGCTTCGCATCCTACACCTCACCACCGCCTGCGGCGGAGCCTCTCCTCAAGGAGAAGCCTAATATATAAACAATAATTTAAAATAATTTTTCATCCGAAGGA
>JAZQHZ010000080.1:0-1668 GCA_045540855.1 Clostridia bacterium | reverse complement strand
GTCCTAACATCGGCTTTAATATTTCGGAGCCGTCAGGCGGTTTTGATTATGTAAAACCCGAACCCAAACAGGGCTTCGGCGGAATAAAAGATTTATTCGGATTTTAAGGAGGATATGAAGATGAAGAAATTACTTTCGATTGTATTGGCACTTACGATGTGCCTGTCACTTATGACATTTACGGCAGTAGCGGCAGATACGCTCAAGGATGTAGAGCTTCCGAAGCCTGCAACACCTAACTATTTCGTGGTAAATCAGGATTTTGCAGGTCAAAGTTCTGACACAATCACTGTGTTTTCTCTCTTTGATGATTCGCTTGTTCAGCTTTACACGGAATATAATATTGATTCGGAAGCATTTTTTGAGAAATACGGCGTTGTACACGAAGGCTACGGTTTATCCCTTAAACTGCAGTATGACGTGAACGTGGACGGCAAAGGCTGGCAGTACATATCCGAATGGGATAAGGTTGACGGCTATACCGGAAGCTATGCCGAAGGTTATGACTACAATGCTGTTAGTACAGACAAAGTAGATGAACATACACTTGCAGACCTTTACTGGGAAGAAGCAAGAACACTCTATAAGGACGTAATATACAATGCAGAGCAGGACGGCGCTACGGTATATCATATTGATCTTGAAAACCACTACATACAAATAAGATGCCGGTATCAGATGCAGTACACACATAATTACGAAACGGTAATCAAAAACGGCGAATGGTCGGATGTTGCGGTTGTCGGCAAAGGCTCAACACAGATTGTACCTGTGAAGCCTACAGCCTACGAAGCACCTGTTATTTCAAATATGAAAATAGTACCGCCCGTTATGGACGGAGAGCAGGCACACATATATTTTGAGCTTGATACCCCCGATTCCGTCTGGGATGCTGATATGTACTATCGGATGAACGGCGAATCAACTCTCGATGAGCTTTATGCAGAAATAAGTGTAAACGGCGGCAACTGGATTGAAGTATATGTTGGAAATTCACACTGGCCGCTTTATGAGGGCGACCGATATACAAGCACGACAGAAGCTATCACGCAGGAAAGCAATATAAAGCTCCGTATGCGCTACGGCGGTCCTCTCGGCTACTCAGACTGGTCTAATGTTCTTGAGGTAAACTCGAACAAATGGGAAACATCCCCCTGGGCACAGGGCGAAATAGCAAAAGCAGATGAAATGGGACTTATCCCCGACTGCCTTGACGGAGCTGATTTAACAGCCGACATCACAAGAGCAGAATTTGCGGCAGTTGCGGTTAAGGTTTATGAAGCACTTTCCGGCACACCTGCCCTTCCCGGAGTGCTAAATCCGTTTACCGATACGGCAGATCCGGAAATTTTGAAAGCATATAACATCGGTGCAGTAAACGGCACATCGGCAACAACCTATTCACCCAATGACTTGCTCAACCGTGAACAGGCGGCGGCAATGCTCACAAGAGTGTTCAAGCGTGTAACACTTCCCGGCTGGACACTTGCAACAGATGCAAGCTTCAAGCTCGATTACACAAAGCCTGCACTCTTTGCAGATGATAGCGACATCTCCGATTGGGCGAAAGAAAGCGTGTACTTTATGGCGGCAAACAACATTATAAACGGTGTTGGTAATAACAAATTTGCTCCTAAGAACATCACAACCGAAGAACAGGCACAGGGC
>JAZQHZ010000079.1:0-3245 GCA_045540855.1 Clostridia bacterium | reverse complement strand
TAAAATTATACAATTTTTCGCCATTTTTCAAATATATCAAACTTTTTTAACTTCTTAAAACCGTTTTTCTGATAAACCTTATACCTATCGTATTTTTTCCAAAGGCACCTCAGGTAGTCCAAAAATAAAACTACTCAAACTTTCAATCGGCATATTGACTTATCCGGCAATTATTGATATAATGATCTTGTTAAGCGCTTAACAAGTACTGATACGACGGATATTTCAGAGCAGTACTACTATGGAAAAATCTTCGGTTCTCACAATGCCTGAGAGACGGAGTGCGGAATTAAAAATATATAAATTGCCATAGGAGTATTAAACTGGCAAGATACAGGTGTTCATCCGGAGGGATACCTGTATTTTGATTTTTCTTTTAAGAGGAATATAGATTATGATAAACAATATTATTTACGAAATCCAAAAGCTTAATCCGAACTCAATCGTCGCAATCGACGGACGTTGCGGTGCAGGTAAAACTACATTGGCATCTGAGCTTCAAAACAGACTTTCGTGCAATGTAATCCACATGGATGACTTCTTTTTACGTCCGCACCAACGCAGTGAGGAAAGGCTCGCAGAGCCGGGTGGCAACATTGATTATGAACGCTTTATTGAAGAGGTTCTTATACCCTTGCAAAAAAATGAACCGTTTACATATAAGCCGTATAGCTGTGCCACTCAGTCTTTTGGTGAGCCTATACGCATTGTTCCGGGAAATCTCACAATTGTGGAGGGCTCATATTCTTGCCATCCGAAATTTTGGGATTTTTATGATTTACATATTTTCCTTGACGTCGAACCCGAAGAACAGATACGGCGTATAAAAAAACGGTGCGGCGAGGACGGAGCAATTAATTTCAAAAATATCTGGATACCGCTTGAAGAGCTTTATTTTAAGACTTATAAAACCAAAGAAAAATGTGAGATAAAAGTTCAAAGCACATAATGCTTTGAGCTCAGACCGTCGACAAATTGGTCAGACCACGCATAACAGTTTAAGAAAAATATAAAACTAAAAATTTATTTTCTTTTGTGAACGACGGGCGTCCCATCGAGGAACGCCCGTCGTTATGCGTTTTTTACGAAAAGAAAGGCTAACGTACCTACCTCAGCACATTCGGCTACGCCGAAGTCAGCCTTACGGCTGCCCGCCCTTCTTGGCGGTGCGTGTACACCTACGAGTTCCTTTTCTCAAAATCTGCCCTAATTTCTCGCAGTCTGGCAGCGTGCTTTGATCTTTTAATATATCGGTATAATTGATCCGATATCATATAATTCTTCATTATTCAGTTCAAATATATTCACATTATGCTTTTTACAAAAATCATAAATTGCATCAGCACTGCCGTGTCTTGAAATCCTGCCGTTAAAGGCAAGAATATCAGGTGCAATAAGTCCGCAGGTTCCGCCTATAAATCCGCAAGACACTCCTTCAAGAGCAATTTCACCCGGATTTATCAACAAAACATCAACACCCTGCAAGGCAAGTGCATTGCTTATGCCCGTATCAGAGGTTAGCACTGCCCTTTCGTTAACTACGGCAGTTGCACATTTTGCATATCCCTGCTTCACATCTATGATTTTTTCATATTCATTAAGTATTTCGGGTGCAGTATGCTTTTTATTGCAGACAAGATACTCGCCAACTGCTGCCGCATTATATAAAATATCATCAGGATATTTCCCCGTCAAGTGCTGACTGCCGCATTGCAGCTGTGCATCTTTTGGCAAAATCCGCCTGTAATGCTCATACACCTCTTTGTCACATACAAAGCGGTCACCTCCTAGATGATGCAACTGCATATCAGGATGCCCTTTAACAGCATCATACAAGCTTTCGGCACTTGCAGATAAGATTACCTCTATACCAAGTGAATTAAGCATTTTTATACTTTCCGGGCTGATTCTGTAATCAACAATCACGCATCTTACCTTATCTTCGGGAAGATTCGGCTTTTTTATATATCTCATTCGAATACCTCGTTAAAGAATCCGCTTCGTGATACAGGCTCCGAGTGATGATACAGATGCGAGGTATCGCCTACCGTACGGCATCTGAATGCCGCTATTCCCTTTTCCCGTTCTTCTGTTTCGAGTATTGTGACAGACGTAGGTGCCACGAAAAAGTTCTGCCACAGCACGGACGGACTGATGCTTAATAAATGCGATAATATCGCAAACTGAACACCTAAATGGCAGAAGAATACCAATGTATCCGTATTGGGTGACTTGGCAATATAATAGTTGCCTTCACGTTCATAACCGTGTGCGGATATTATTTCTTCTATTCCCTTAACTACTTTTTCATATTCACTTTTGATATTTCCTGTACACATAACCGGTGCACTCATCCAGTTATCCTTGTCATAAAGCACTTCTTCCTTTGTCCAGTACGAGGGCATAAAATCCCACGGAATACGGTCTTTTTGTGTTATAGGGTCTTTTACCGGCACAAAGAATTCTTTAAGCCACGGACATTCTGTGGCTTTTTTATTGAGCCTTTTCAAAGACAATGATGCAGTGTCCTTTGCTCTGCCGAGCGGAGAACAGTATATATCCTTTATTTCCCATTCTGAAACTCTGTCTGCAAGGCATTGTGCCTCTCTCCAGCCCTTTTCGGTAAGTGTATCGTTGACATAATCAGGATCACCGTGACGAATAAATATCAGCTTCATTTTCTTTCCCTTCTTTCCCTTCTTTCGCTATTATAAATTCATTATATCATTTCACAAAATTGATGTCAATTGATTTATGTGAATATTTGAGTTTTTTTAACACATAATATATTTATTAATAAATAAAAAAGGCAGGATAACTATGAAGGAATTTGAATACAAAATTGTTGATGAAATCGGCATACACGCACGTCCGGCAGGACTGCTTGTAAAAAAAGCAAAGGAATTCGATGCAAATATTATTGTTGAGTGCAAGGACAAAAAAACCAACGCAAAATCACTGTTTGGAGTTATGGGACTTGGTGTGAAATGCGGCGACACCGTCAGCGTAACTGTTGAGGGCGATGATGAAGTGCAGGCAAGTGCTGAAATCGAGGCGTTTTTCAAGGAAAACTTATAAAAATGGGCAATACAAAGTATTGCCCACAGCTTGTAGACAAACCTGTCTACAAGCTGTCAGACTGCGAGAAATTAGGGCAGATTTTGCGAAAAGGAACTCGTAGGTGTACACGCACCGCCAAGAAGGGCGGGCAGCCGTAAGGCTGACTTCGGCGTAGCCGAATGTGC
>JAZQHZ010000078.1:0-3639 GCA_045540855.1 Clostridia bacterium | reverse complement strand
CTTCTGTCACTTCTTCGTGCCCATTGGCAGTAACCATCGTTTTTCTCCTTCTATAAAATCTTCAAATTTTATATAAGCCCTGCGTTATATATATCTTAAGCCTTATTTATCTGATAATGTTTGAAAATGCCGTAATAATGTGTTGTAAAAACTCAGTTCTCAATAAATTCATCTTACATATTATACCATATTATTTTTATATTGTCAACTACTAAACTCATCCAGCTTGAAGCCTAAAAAAAACATTCAAATCAGGTTATTTTTTCAACAAAAATACAATTGTACATACTATTTAATTTATCATCCCTAAAAAATTTTCTTTTTTTATAAATTTCCTCTTTTATTTTGGTAAAAAATGTGTTATAATAGATTTTATAGAAATTTTATGTAGACGAGGTTACAATACATGAAAAAAATCGGTTTTGATAATCAAAAATATCTTACCACTCAATCTGAGCAGATCCGTAAGCGTATTGCTCAGTTTGGCGGTAAGCTTTATCTTGAATTCGGCGGCAAGCTTTTCGATGATTACCACGCCGCCAGAGTCCTTCCCGGATTTGCTCCTGACAGTAAAATCCGTATGCTTCAGCAGCTAAAGGACGATGTTGAAATTGTAATTATTATCAACTCAGAGGATATTGAAACAAATAAAATCCGCGGAGACCTCGGTATTACTTATGATGCCGATGTTCTGCGTCTTATTGATACCTTCCGTTCAATGGATTTATATGTGGGCAGTGTTGTACTGACACGTTATAACGGACAGGCAAGTGCAAACGCATTCTTCAAGCATCTCACTGCATTGGGAATCCGTTGCTATCGCCACTATCCGATTGCCGGCTATCCTTCAGACGTACAGCACATAGTAAGCGATGAAGGACTTGGCAAGAACGACTATATAGAAACAAGCCGTTCTCTCGTTGTAATCACCGCACCGGGTCCCGGAAGCGGCAAAATGGCTACCTGCCTGAGTCAGCTTTATCACGACCACAAGCGTGGAATTACAGCAGGATATGCTAAATTCGAGACCTTCCCGGTATGGAATTTACCGTTAAAGCATCCGGTAAACCTTGCATACGAGGCGGCAACAGCTGATCTTAACGACGTAAATATGATTGACCCGTTCCATTTAGAGGCATATGGCACAACAACGGTAAATTATAACCGTGACGTTGAAATCTTCCCTGTTTTAAGCACAATTTTCCAGAGGATTCAAGGAAGCTGTCCGTATTCATCGCCTACTGATATGGGTGTAAATATGGCGGGCAACTGCATAATTGACGACGAGGTCTGCTGTGATGCTTCAAATCGTGAGATTCTCCGCCGCTATTATACAGCTAGCGTCAACCACTTCAAAGGCAAGGCCGACGAAGAGCCGGTTCGCAAGATTGAATTGCTTATGAACAAGGCAGGCATTTCACCGGAGGATTTCCCGGTAGTATCTGCTTCACTCATAAAGGCAGAAACTACGGGCACACCTGCGGCGGCTATGGTTTTAACAGACGGCAGAGTTATAACCGGCAAAACCTCAGACACCTTAGGTGCAGCTTCGGCACTGCTGTTAAATGCACTCAAGGCACTTGGTGACATTGATGACAAACTGGATCTGATATCTGCTGATGTTTTAGAGCCGATTTGTGCATTAAAGACCGATTACCTGCAGCACAAAAATCCACGCTTACACACTGACGAGGTGCTTATGGCACTGACTATTTCAGCACTCTCTGACCCGGTAGCTTTATCAGCAAAGGAACAGCTTTCAAAATTGCGGGGAGCCGATGCACATTTCTCGGTAATAATCAGCGAAGAGGATGAGCGTATTTTACGCCGTCTCGGAGTTAACGTGAGCTGTGAGCCGAAATATGAAACTACAAGCCTTTATCACGGCTGATAAAAAATCTCTCAAATCCGTAACGGATTTGAGAGATTTTTCAATTCTTTAAATTTTTCACCAGTACGTGCACTCTTCTGACGTTTATGGACGTATATTCCTCAAGCTTTTCCTTCACTGCACGCTGTATCTTATGACACACGTCATATATATCAACACCGTAGCGGAGAATAACCGTAGAATCGACGTGCAATCCGTGCAATGTTTTTCTCAGATTGATGTTCTGCATTTTTATAACGCCGTCAATTCTGCCCGCCTCAAAAACTGCCATTTCTGCAAGTACATTGTCAGAAATGGTGTACTCACCAAGATAGCTGTATGTCGGTCTTACGATTGATTTTTCATTTTCAATCATATCGCCGCTGTTATCAAGATTTTTCTGAAAATGCCTTAACGGATGCAGAAAGAATCCTGAAAAGTCCTGCTTTATCTCAAGAGTCGGCACAGGAATAACGTGCTTGCCCTGCTTCATACGCATATCATAAGCAAGCTTCATTTCCTCCGGAGTGGCGATTTCTGTGATATATATTGTCTTTTCAATAGGTCCCACTCCGATATTATTGGCAATCTTTTCCACCATACCGTCAGAGGTTCCCAGAATCATCAGGCATTGAATCTTGTTTTTCTCAAGCGCCCTTTTAACCTCAAGGCACTGCCCCTGCTTCATAAAAAGTGCGTGCTTTACAGATGCAATCTTTGTAGGCTGACGCTTCGCAGATGTACCCGCAAGAAGCCTTCCGTTCGATATCAACAGCCCGTCGTCAATTATTGCATCAGCACCGTATTGCTTGGATACTATCACAGAACGGTAGCTTTTGCCCGTTCCGCTTGCTCCTACAAACGCTATAACTCTCATCAGTCTCTGTCCTTTATCTCATACGAAAGGAACATAAGCGGGTCTGACAAATGTACATTTGACACCGCAATGTCTTTCGGTAAATGAAGCTCTGTATATGCAAAATTAAGAAGTCCCTTAACTCCTGCTTCGGCAAGTCTTTCCGCAGTTTCCTGAACTGCCGCCTTCGGCAATGTAAGAATTGCAATATCAACCCTGTTCTTTTGGATAAAATCCTCTAAATCGTCCATTGACATTACCTTTATGTTATTTATCGTTGAGCCTACAATTCTTCTGTCGTTGTCAAAAATTCCGATAAGCTTGAAGCCTCGCTTTTCAAAGGTCGAATGATTCGCAAGTGCTCTGCCTAAGTTTCCGGCACCTACAATAATCAATGTATCGCCGTCATTAAGACCTAAAATATCGCCAATTTCCTTGTGAAGTGATTCCACGTTATAGCCATAGCCCTGCTGTCCGAATCCGCCGAAATAGTTAAAGTCCTGTCTTATCTGTGATGCGGTTACGTTCATTTTCTGACTCAGAGCATTTGATGAAATTCTCGTGATTCCCTGCTTCATCAGCTCACCCAGATAGCGGTAATATCTCGGCAAACGCCTTATTACCACTGCCGGTACCTTTTTGTTATTTTCTTTCATGTTCTTTCCCCTTTTTTCGTTATTTCCATAACAATTCTCTTGACTTTATTATAGCACATTTTCATATTTTTGTCAATCTTTTGTTTGTAAAGCAAAAAGCACCGCTATCGCAGTGCTCAGACTGTAGACAAAATACAGAAAAGTATGGAAAAGCACTTCAATTTGTGATATAATATAAGTATCACAAAGAGAGGTGCTTTTGCTATGTACGAGAAAAGAAACAGAGAAAAAAATCAAGGACAAATTCATATGATTAG
>JAZQHZ010000077.1:0-8128 GCA_045540855.1 Clostridia bacterium | reverse complement strand
TAGTTGAGGGTGACTCGGCTTTAGGCTCGTGTAAGCTTGCACGTGACCCGTCGTTCCAGGCAATTATGCCGATTCGAGGTAAGATATTGAACTGCTTGAAGGCAGACTATCCGAGAATCTTCAAGAGTGACGTTATTGTTGACCTTATGAAGGTATTGGGATGCGGAGTTGAGATAAGCTCAAAGCACAACAAGGGACTTGACACCTTCAGCCTTGATAACCTCAGATGGGACAAGGTAATTATCTGTACCGATGCCGACGTCGACGGCTTCCAGATACGTACTCTGATTCTCACGATGATTTACCGTCTTACGCCGACTCTTATTGAGGCAGGCAAGGTATATATTGCAGAATCGCCGCTGTATGAGATAACAATAACCAAGACAAAGCGTAAGGGCGAAATGCACTTTGCATATACCGATGCCGAAAAGGACGAAATAATAAAGAAATTCAACGAAGAGGGATTATCAAAGGAACGTGACGAATATGATATCAAGCGTTCAAAGGGACTTGGTGAGAACCAGCCGGAGATGATGAGCTTAACAACAATGCACCCGGCAACAAGACGACTCATCAGAGTAACACCGGAAAATGCAGAGCGTACAGCCAAAATGTTTGATGTACTCTTAGGCGATAATCTCAATGGAAGAAAGGAATATATTGCAGATAACGGAAACCTGTATATGGATATGGTTGATGTTTCTTAATATAAATCGGAGGAAATAATGGCAAGAAAAAAGAAGGTAGCACCGATTGAGGAGTATATTGAAGCGCCGATATCGGAACAGCCTATAACAGAAACTCTTGAAAAGAACTATATGCCCTATGCAATGAGCGTTATCATTTCAAGAGCGATTCCTGAAATAGACGGCTTAAAGCCAGCTCACAGAAAGCTCTTATATACAATGTATAAAATGGGACTTTTAGGCGGTAAGCTCACTAAGTCGGCAAATATTGTAGGTCAGACCATGCAATTGAATCCGCACGGCGATGCTGCGATTTATGAGACTATGGTACGTCTTACAAGAGGTAACGAAGCATTGCTTCATCCGCTTGTTGAGTCAAAGGGCTCATTCGGTAAGCAGTATTCAAGAGATATGGCATATGCCGCATCACGATATACAGAAGCACGCCTGGAGCCTATATGTAAGGAATTCTTTGACGATATAAACAAGAATACCGTAAAGTTTGTAGACAGCTATGACGGTGAACAGCAGGAGCCTACACTTTTGCCGGTTGCGTTCCCGAATATTCTCGTAAATCCAAATACCGGTATTGCGGTTGGTATGGCAAGTAATATATGCTCGTTCAACTTAAGAGAGGTGTGCGAAGCAACTATTGCGTGTATGAAGAATCCGAATGCTGACCTCATTGACATAATGCCGGCACCGGATTTCCCTCTTGGAGCACAGCTCATTTACTCAAAAGAGGAAATGAAGCAGATATATGAAACGGGCAGAGGCAGCTTCAAGCTTCGTGCGAAGTATGAGTATGATAAGAAGAATAACTGTATTGATATTCTTGAAATTCCGTATTCAACCACGTGTGAGGCGATAATCGCAAAGATTATGGAGCTTATCAAGGCTAACAAGCTCAAGGAAATTTCAGATGCAAGAGACGAAATAGGTCTTGAGGGCTTTAAGCTTACGCTTGATTTAAAGCGAGGCGTAGATCCGGATGCACTTATGTTAAAGCTTTATAAGCTGACACCGCTTGAAGACAGCTTTGCCTGCAACTTCAACGTGCTTATCGACAGCCGACCGATGGTGCTTGGTGTAAACGGAATATTGAACGAGTGGATTCGTTTCCGTATGAACTGCGTAAGAAACGGACTTCGCTTTGACATTGATAAGAAGAGTAAGCAGCTTCATCTTCTGACGGGTCTTAAAAAGATTTTATTGGATATTGACAAGGCGATTTCAATCATCCGCCACACAGAGCGTGAAGAGGACGTTATTCCGAACTTAATGGAAGGCTTTGCGATTGATGAAATTCAAGCAGAATACATTGCTGAAATTAAGTTAAGAAACTTAAATAAGGAATATATCATCAGACGAACCTCAGAAATGGAAAGGCTGATTGAAGAAATTGCAGAGCTTAATGAAATCTTAGGCGACGACAAGAAGGTTAAAAAGCTTATTGCAGACCAGCTTAAAAGAATAGCAAAGAAATACGGTCAGGACAGAAGAACAGAGCTTATAAGCGGCGAAGAGCTTGTTGTATATAAGGAAGAGGAGCATATCGAGGACTATCCGCTTACAGTATTCTTCACTCGTGAGAATTACTTAAAGAAGGTGCCGCAGGCTTCGTTGAAGTTCACAACTAACGCACATAAGCTCAAGGAGGATGACGAGGTATTACAGAGCATTGAAACTACCAATAAATCTGAAATTCTCTTCTTCTCGAACAAATCAACAGTATACAAAATGCGTACCTATGACATTCCGGACGGCAAGGTGAGCCTTATGGGTGAATATCTGCCGGGACTTTTAGGAATGGACGCAGATGAAAAGATATTATATATCGTAGTCACAACAGATTACAAGGGCATGATGCTCTTTACATTTGAAAACGGTAAGGTAGCAAAGGTTGAAGTAAAGAATTACGAGACCAAGACCAACCGTAAAAAGCTTATCGGTGCATATTCCGACAAATCACCTGTGGTTGATATAAGGATGTTGGAAACCGATTGCAGTATTGTTATTATGTCAGATAATAACAAGGTACTGTGCGTCAACACAGAAAAGATTCCTTTAAAGGCAACAAAGAGCACGCAGGGAGTTCAGGTTATGACTCTCGGAAAGCGTGGAGCACTGGTAAAGTGCGTTAAGAGTGCCGAGGAGCTTGAGGTTGACAATCTGAAGTATTATTCGTCAAGAAACATTCCGGCAGCCGGAAAGCCCTTCAAGAAGGAGGATACTCAGATAAGCTTAATCTAATATAAGGAGATGGGACATATGATGGATTCAGATAACAAAAGGAGATTAGAGAACAGATTTCAGCATAAGGCAGAAGAAATCTACACTCCTTTTCCTGTTGAGAAATTTAAGAAATACAGTGTAAAAAGAGGCTTGAGAAATGATGACGGTACAGGCGTAATGGCAGGTATCACAGCAGTCGGACAGGTTGTCGGCTACTATATCAGCGATAACGAAAAGATTCCGATGGAGGGTGAATTAAAGTACCGTGGCTATGAAATCAGCGATCTTGTAAGAAACTGCGAAAAGGAAAGACGTTTCGGATTTGAAGAGGTTGCATATTTGCTTTTATTCGGAGAGCTTCCCGATGCAGCGACTCTTGATGCGTTTAAAAATCTTATCGGTAATTTAAGACAGCTGCCGGAGGGCTTTGCAGAGGATATGATTTTAAAGGCACCGTCAAAGAATATTATGAACAAGATGGCGCGCTCAGTGCTTGCGGCATATTCATATGACGATAACCCGGACGAGCTTTCGGTAGGAAACATACTTCGCCAGTCAATCGAGCTTATCGCAAGATTACCGGTAATGGCAGCATACGGCTATCAGGCAAAGAGACATTATCACGACGGCAACAGCCTGTATCTCCATAAGCCGCAGCCACACTTGTCAACTGCTGAAAACCTCTTATATATGCTTCGTGCAGACAATCAGTATACACGTGAAGAAGCAGAAATGATTGACGTATTGCTTATGATACACGCTGAGCACGGCGGCGGTAACAACTCAACCTTTACAACAAGGGTTGTTTCATCATCAGGAACAGATACTTACAGTGCAATAACAGCCGCAATCGGTTCACTTAAGGGACATAAGCACGGTGGTGCGAATGCGAAGGTTATGGCAATGATGGAGGATATCAAGGCGAATGTGAAGGACTGGGAGGATGAGGACGAAATTTCAGAATATCTTGCAAAGATAATCAGAAAGGAAGCGTTTGACGGCTCCGGCCTTGTTTACGGAATGGGCCACGCAATCTACACATACAGCGATCCGAGATGTGTACTTTTAAAGGAGCGTGCAGGCAGACTTGCAGAAAAGAATCCTGAGCATCTCAGGGAATATAACCTCTATACAAAGATTGAAAAGCTCACACCTGATGTGTTTAAAAAGGTTAAGAACAATGATAAGGTAATGTGTGCGAATGTAGATATGTACAGCGGACTTGTTTATAAGATGCTTGGCATTCCGGAGGAAATGTACACACCGTTATTTGCGATGTCAAGAACAGTGGGTTGGTGTGCTCACAGACTTGAGGAAACAATAGGTGCAAACAGAATTATCCGTCCGGCATATAAGTCATTGGTACATAAAAAGCCATATGTTCCGATTGACGAAAGATAACGAAGAAAGCATATTAATAAAGCCATTCTACTTTTTGCGGTGGAATGGCTTTTGTGTTATTCAATTATTGCAATTATCTGAGTAATAAACTTGCTTTTATCCTTATGCTGTGGCGGTCCTTCAAGGTAAAGGTTGCGAAAAGCTCCTGTCAGTTTTATCTTATTTTCATCTGCATATGATACAAGTCTTTTTATCGCTTCGGGAATATTTTCATAAGCTCCGTGATGAAAAAATGAAATGGCTTTGTGCTTTGGAATGTTAATGATATATTCACCCTCGCTTTTGGCAGGTACGGCAACACAATATGAAATTTTTTGTGGAGCATCGGCATTGTATTCAGTGAAATACATTCGCCGTGTTGTATCTGTTCCATATGTTTTCATAGCTTCAAGTGCCGTATCTCTTAAAAGATTTGTCTTGTCTGCAATCGAAGTGGAGTTGTATGTACGACAGTAAACAGTCTGCGGTTCAATAGTGATTTCCTTAACATTATTACCTTTTTCGCAGGTTCTCTCTTTGAGCTTTTCGATTGTGAGATTAAGCTCATCCCTCATTTTTTCGAGCCGTTTTATCATTGGCTGTAAATCTGTTGTGCCGTTGTAATATTCACGTATTTCATCAAGAGTAAGCCCTAAATTCTGCAAGATACGTATTGTACGAACCTTGGTAAAGGTATCAATGGTATAGTAGCGGTTAGCGGTGTTTGAGCCCTTTTTATCGGGCACTATAATTCCTTTTTCCTCATAACCCAGTATTGTTTTTCGTGTAATACCAACGGCTTTTGCAATCTCACCTATGGTAAATAAATTGCGGTTATCCATAAAAATCTCCTCAATATATCACATCAAACAGAATGTTTTTTGCCCGGATAGTTATTCCGCCGGAGTAGTGTTTTTATTTATAGCTTTTGAATATTCAATCAACTGCTTTCTTGATGAAACCCCAAGCTTGCTGTAAATATTTTTATTGTGGAATTTCAAGGTGTTTTCCCCTATGTTCATTTCCTGTAAAACCTCTTTTGTGGATTTGCCGTCAAGATACAGGTTATAAATTGCACGCTCAGAGGGCGTAAGATGCGGCAGCTGCTCCACAATGAATTTGCAATGCTCGATAAATTCAGGCGAGTCTTTTTTTATTTCGTTTCTGATTTGCTCCGGCGGAGTTTTTATTTTTGCCTGGAGCGAAGAAATAAGGATTTCCTGTTGCTGAATCATTAAATATGCACTGATTAAGAATAGCTCTGTTATTATGTATGAAACAGACAAAAACTCGAAATCAATCCGCACAAGCTGTTCAATAAGCCATACGCAGATATTAACAAATACTGCGATAACAAGCATAACTGCGTGTGCGACAGAGTCGAGCTTTTTACTGAGCATTGCGTGTATTATCGTTGCAATCATAATAATGAAGTAGCTCAGCAAATAGAATAGATACAGGCAATGCCACGGACCGTACTCCTTATTCAAGACGGATACACCACCTACATTTTCAAGCGTAACGGACTTGTAGTAGATGTCGAGGTATCCGGGGCTTGCGGCAACGAAAAATACAATAACAGAAATTATGGCAAGTGCGTAAGGTACCCATTTTTTATAGCCCAGTCCGGAAACCTTTGCAATTATCATAATCATAGACAAGGGAAGAAAAACAGAACCAAGGTATGCTATTCTGTTTGCCCAAAGTGCCGTTTCTAAAGTTTTTGATGCGGATAATATCAAATATCCGATATTCACAACAAAAACGGACGAGAATAATACAAAAAACCATAACTCTTTCTTTTTAATTAAAGAAAAATATCCTACAAGCATAATCAGTGACAAAAAGCTTGTGGCACTATAAATGATAGACATACTTGTCGTTTTATCTCCGATAGAGCTACACCCGCACAGTGTAAATAATATAAGCAACATGGCAGAAATGCCAAACCATAATTTTTTCATGGAAAATTCTCCTAAATTACTATTTTTAAGTCATCCTACACCAAATCCCACACTTTTCCCCACACTTTCTTTGAAAAAAATCCGATTTCCCACACTAAAATTTTATGAAAGTGTGGGGACTTTTGATAAATTTAGTGTTATAATTAAACCACAAAATCAGCAAGTGAGTATAAATAAAGTGTACCTTAATCCCTGCAAGAGTGGGGAAAGGGGTATGAGTGTTCAATAAGACATTTATTATATTTTATCACAAAAAGTTGATTCAGTCAATCTTTAGTAGGAATTTTTACAAAAATTGTCGATTTATTTTTAAAAGGGGCTGAGGCTATTGAATGAAAATAAAAAAACTGCTGATTACAGAGTTATAAAAGAAGAAGCCGGAAACTGCTATGAATTTTATTGTGAGCTGTCTCATGCACTGGTTTGTATGAGTGAGCCCATAAAGGCGCAGACTCCGGAAGAGGAGCTGCTACTCGCATGGGAGAATTACGGAAGAAGCAATTTCAATCAATGTCATAAGTGTGGCAGATGGGTTACAGGGGCAATGTATAATCCTGATGTTCTTTCCTGTGTACAGTGTACGCCGCTTGAGGATTATCCGGATTACTGTACGGAGTGCGGAGCAAAAACGCAGGATCCGTCCAATTACTGCCATATCTGTGGAGCAAAGCTTTTTTACGGAGGTGAAGGAGAAAATGAAAAAACAGAATGCAATTAGAAAAAAATCACTTTTTTATTTTGGGTTCGGAACCGATATTATGAAGCATTCAGTGGTATGTAGTCAGTGTAATTCTCTTCAGCCAAGTAACAGAATATTTTGCAATAAGTGTAATTCTAAATTACCTAAATCAAATTTATATGACTTATATAAATCATATCACGTATGTTGCAAAAAATGCGGCACTGTTCTTTCGCATTCTATGCATTACTGCCCTCGTTGCGGTATAAAAGTCAAGGTGACTTCAGAGCTTTGCACACTATAAAAGGGAATGAAGGAGAAAAATTATGAATACAATTCAAAACTATAAATGCCCTTGCTGCACAGCTCCGCTTGTGTTTGATGCAGGGACGCAAATGCTTATCTGCGAGTCTTGCGATAATACATTTCCGCTTGAAACGATGCAGCAGATGGCAGATGGAAATGAATCGTCAGGTGGTGCTTCAAAATTTGACTGGGAAAGCTATACACCAAGAAATTACGAAGATAGTAACGAAATAAATCTGGCAAATTATTCCTGTCCGTCTTGCGGAGCGCAGATTTCAGGTGATGATACACTTGGTTCAACTGTTTGTCCTTATTGCGGTAATTCAACTATTGTTAAAGGTCAATTCGAGGGAAGCTTAAAGCCTGATTACATAATTCCGTTCAAGCTGAATAAAAAAGCTGCAATGGAGGCGTGTGAAGGTGATTTCAAAAATGCACCGTTTTTACCGGACAGTTTTAAAAATAAGAAGAAAATTGAAGAGATGGCAGGTGTATATGTTCCGTTCTGGATGTTCGACTGTGACTGTGATGCAGCAGTCAGCTATAATGCAGAGCGTGTAACAGCGTGGAGCGATGCAAATTATAACTATACCAAAACAGATTATTACAGACTATTCCGCAGTGGAAGCATAGGCTTTGCAAATATTCCGGTAGATGCATCCCAAAAGGCAGACAACACCTATATGGAAGCGGTTGAGCCGTACAATTATGAGGATGCAGTTGAATTCAGTGGAGCATATCTTTCGGGATATCTGGCTGATAAATATGATGTTTCTGCCGAGGAAAGCGTTGACCGTGCCAATGAGAGAGTGAGAAATTCTACAATTGAAGCATTTAATGACACAACAAACCGATATACTGCGGTGTTCCCGGAAAGC
>JAZQHZ010000076.1:0-2295 GCA_045540855.1 Clostridia bacterium | reverse complement strand
CCTATTGCATACAGCTTACCCATTCTTTCCTGTGCCCACTGCGGAATGTCCGCTTTATCTGCGAAATCAAGCCGCTTTGCTTCATTATCAAGCATTCGTCCCAGCACAGTCATTGCTTCGGCACGTGTAATTTCAGCATTTGCATCAAAGCGGTATGTCGCACCGTTGTCGTCTGAACGTCCGGACATTATTCCCTCGCTGTACATCGCTTTAATCGCATTATGTGCCCATTGCGGGATTTGTGCCATATCCGTAAACGGCACTTTCTCGTCACTGTAATATTCAAGCGTAAATCCGTTAGCCTTTGCCACTATCTGTGCAAATTCGGCTCTTGACATATTGTTGTCCGGTCTGAAATACATTTTTCCGTCAAGCTCTATTCCGTTTACTATCCCCTTTTGTGCCATCTCCGAAATTCTTCCCTGTGCCCAGTGTCCTTCAATGTCCGCAAAGAAAATCTCAGTCTCCTCACTGTATTCGGCTATAAATATGTTAAGCTCCTTTTTGAAGCTTCCTCTTTCAACTACAATTTTTCCTGCACCCGGCTGCGAGGTATCGGCAACGAAATTACCTTTTTTGTCAACACTTCCGATGTTGCCTACAACCTTCCATTCAAAGCACTCATCCTCACTGAACAGTTCCGTACCGTTGGCATACGGCACTGCCTTGAAGTTCATTTCATATTCCTCGCCCTGCTTCAGATATATTTCACCAATTTCCTTATTTTGAGTCTCGTCATAAAAATGCAGATTATCCGGCTCGTCAAATACTCCATACGTAAATCCCGTCATTTTAATCCCGTCTACATAAAGCACAACAGTACTTTCGCCACTGCCCTCAAAGCTGAGAGCTCCGTTTTCGCTTATCTGTGACTCTGCTCCGTTATTTACCACACTATATTCAAGGCTTTTCGGCTTTTCTATTGCATATCCGTTTGTGTCATATATCAGGTCATATTTCACTTCAAGCTCTGTTCCGCTTAAATAGTTCTTATTTGCCGCATCTACGAACCGCACAAAATACGGGATTCCCGTCGGCTTTCTTGAATCACGCAGGAAAATATAGTTCGCACAAAGTCTTTGCGTGCCGTCTGACGGAGAATTTATAACCTCAAATCTGTTTGCTCCCGGATATACTCCGCCAATCGCAGTCGAGCCGCCGCCGTCAAGATTCAGTGCATCTGTGCAGCCAAGCTCACTGAGCCTTTTCGCAAGCTTATTGAGCGTTATACCGTTACTGTAACCCGCCTGTCTGCCGTCAATCGCATAGAAAATCACAGTTCCGTCCTTTTTCACTCCTACTGCCGTTCTTGGAGCTCTTCCCGCTTCAAGACCTGAGCTGATTTTTCCGTCATTCAAAAGCCTGCCCGCCGCAGAGCCTATTATATTAGGTACATTCTCCCACTTTTTGCCGGCTTCATTTGTAATGCTCACACTGTCACCAATCTGAATGGAATCCATAAAGGCATACATTTCCGGATCTCCTGCTGTCGAAATAATCAGCATCATTTTGCCCTTCGGGATACTTATGTCTCCGTTATATACGAACTTATCCTCAATTTCAAGAGTAAGCTCCTCGTCAATTGCACATCTTCCGTCCGAAACTGAGCACAGTAAAAACAAGCACTCCGATTCAGTGTGCGTAGTGGATGCAAACTTATCCGTCAGAAGGCAAATAGGTGTATAGCTCTTTGAATACCAGCGATTTATACATTCCACGTTTGCCGTTTTTCCTTCATATTCTATCGTAGTTTTTATGTCAAGTCCGTCAATCAAAGCGGTTCCGTCCTCACGGAAGCCTATGGCATCAATGTAGCCGTCCTGCTTAGTCAGAATTTCACCCTCACTCACTGAAACGCCCATCGGTATTCCCGTTGTATACGAAAAGAAATCACCGTTTACGCCGATAAGCGGTCTGTATCCCTCTTTCTGTATATACTCAGCCGCAGAGCTTATATTCCGTCTGCCCCATACGCTATATCCGTTTTCCACTACGGGAACAACCTCTTCATTCGGCGTATATTCAACGTAGTACTCATTCTGTATGTCAGACTTACCGTAATTGTATGTCACGTTATGCAGATATGTACCGCCGCCGAAATCCACACCGTTTTTATCAGTGACAGTACCCAACACATCCGCATATACCGGCACCGATACCGATATTGCCGCTAAAAATGCGATGATTGATTTTATCTTCATTCCCTTCCTCCATTTACATAGCTGATTTATGCAATTATTATACCATAAGTGCAAAGTCGTGTAGACTTTGCTACACACCGGTACAATAATTACA
>JAZQHZ010000075.1:0-7465 GCA_045540855.1 Clostridia bacterium | reverse complement strand
TGATGTTGTGAACATCAATGCACCTGCTGTGTACACAATTGTGTATATTACTGAATTAAGGAACGATCTCGGAACGTCACCCTCGCTTAATACATACTTATAAGCATCTAAGTTTACGTCTACCGGGAATAAAATCACCTTACCACTCTCGTATGCCTCAGTACTTGAAACTGATACCGAGAATACATATACAACCGGATATAAGGTTATAATGAGCAGGAGAATAAGTGAAATATAAATTACTACGTCAAGTATCTTTGACGATAATGAATTGTCTTTTACCATTTATTTTTCCTCCCTTCTCTTTACCATAATCCTGAATCCGTGAGCTTTCTCGATACAACGTTAGCTCCGCATACAAGTAATAAGTTGATTAACGAGTTGAATAAACCAACTGCTGTTGAATAGTCAAGCTTCGGCTCGCTGCTTGCGATACCCTGGTTATAGATATATGTCGATAAAATCTGCGACTTTTCATATGTACTCGGTCTCTGGAGAAGAAGTGCCTTATCTGAACCAAGCGACATGATCTTACCAACCTGCATGATGAGGAGGATAACGATTGTCGGTCTGATAAGCTGTACTGAAATGTACCACATCTTCTGAAGTCTTGATGCACCGTCGATTGTGGCAGCCTCATAAAGCTCCTGGTCTACGCCTGATAATGCCGCAATGTAAACGATAGCACTCCAGCCGATTCCCTGCCATACGTCAGATGCTATATAAATAGTTCTGAAATACTGTGCTCTTTCAAGGAACGGGATACCCTCTGTTATTACTCCCAGCTTAAGTAAGAGCTGGTTTAAGATACCCTCATTTGCATAGCTTGCCGCACCTGCTACTGTACCCTGTGATGAAAGGAATAAAGTAAGCATACTTGCAATCGCTGTAATTGAAACGAAGTGCGGAAGGTATGAAACTGTCTGTACAAGCTTCTTGAACTTTACTGATTTAAGCTCGTTTATAAACAGAGCCAGCAAAATCGCAAACGGGAAAAGCCATAAAATATGTAATGCTGATAATGCAATTGTGTTCCAGATATAGTCTATTGCATCCGGAGTATTAAAGAATTTGATAAAATGCTCAAATCCAAAATTATCTGCCCACGGGCTTCCTAAAATACCACGTCCTGCGCCTGTACCCGGTCTGTAATTCTTGAATGAAATCAACAAACCGTAAATCGGCACGTAATGGAATATGATGTAATAAATAAGTCCCGGGATAAGAAGGAAGAATAAGAAGCTGTTTCTCTTGAATTTCTTAAGCTCTCTTACTATCCAGGTGTCTTTTTTCTTCTGTTCAGTCTTGCTTGCATTTGCAGCTGCAACTGATTTCATAGAAATCCCTCCATTTTCTAATAAATTATTCATTGTCTATATTTTACAACACTTTTCACAAAAAATCAAGTAAAATATGCTCAATCTGTCAAAGTTCACAAATTTACAGTTGTTTGTACCTTTTCTACTAATTTTTTGTTATTTTTTTGTTTATTTTAAAGTAACACCAGGGCAATCTCATTGTAATATCACCGTAACATAACTCCGTTTTTTATGCCAAAGTGTGCCATTTTTATTATTTTTCTTCATTTTATATGTATTTCCACTCCGTCTCCGTCATTGTGCATATATTTGTACATATTGCATTGTGCATTTTTACCATTACTTCTTACTATTTCCACCTTTTTATTCAATTTTACAATCCTTATTACAGTTTTTTTGCCATAATCAAAACAGGAGATGTATGCACATCTCCTGTTTTATGATTATTTTTCCTCTATAATCGTCTGAATAACACTGATACCGTATACATCAATGTTATCACCTGCATATACGATTATCTCGTCTGCATCGCCTGTATAGGTATATTCACTTCTCACTGCTGAAAGCAGGTCATATTTCACACCGTCGATATAAAGCGGACGTGTTGATGATGAGCTTGCCGAGGAAGCATATACCGAAACCACTGCACCCTTTGTAACAGGCACTGTGAATTTCTTTCCCGTACCCTTGATACGGAGCTTGTTTGTGAACTTCACTCCGTCAACGGTCTTTGAGCCTTCCTTGACTTCACCTGACGAAATAGTCGCCTCTTCACCGCTCAATTCTGTACCAAGTGCCTCGGTTGTACCTGCAATAGTCTGCGGCAAGGTGAATGTACCGATTGTCATATCCTCAAAGGTGTACCAGCTTTCAAGCTTTGTTACACTCATTGACGGCTCGTTTGCACTTACCGCTACATTATCAATCTGATATGTACCCTCATTGCCCTGCACCGGCTCGAAATACACAGCCTTCATTACCGGAGTTTTCTTTGCGGTATTAATCTGTGTTCTGAATTCCGTTCCCGTTACCATATTAATAGGAAGGTTTTCAACCACTGCACCGTCGTCAGAGGTGATTGTAAGGTATCCGACCTCACCCTCTGCACTCACGTCTGTTCTGATGTTTACAGTGTACCACTTATTCGCCACAAAGCCCTCTTCACTTGAAAGCGTAACCTTATAAGCCTCTGATGACTTGCCGGTCTGGAAGTAAATGTTCATTGTCGGAGTCTCGCCCGACATAAACACATCCGCACTCATTTGGGGCATAAGCGAATCATCTGTGATGTATTCGTGGAATATGTATCTTTCCGACGTATAGTTATCATCAGGCGAAAGTGTCATTGTGCCGTCTGTCCACTTCGGCTCAAGCACTGCTCTTTCCTGCATCTGCCACAGCCAGTCAAGACCGTTATCGAAATTCCACGTATAGTTGTTGTCGCCGCTGTTGTTGTCAATTGCAACCCAGCCTGCATCCGGCGGATTTGTGCCGCCGCCGACTGCCGCAAAGCCCATATAATATTCATCGCCCAATACCGAGCAGTCGATTGACGTAAGAAGCTTCTTTGTTGTGTAAACAGTTGAGCTGTTCTCCGTCTGATAGATATTTAATGTATCTCCCGCCTTTTCGGCAATGAAATAGAGATTTGCATTCTGGTTATCAAGTGTGTAGCCGATTTCCGTTTCACCAAACGTATTCGGTGCCGTTACCGCTTCTCCGAAGCTTACAGGCTCAAGAGTGTCCCAGCTCTTCATTCCGAAATATCTGGTTTCAAAGCCGTCTACCTTTTCTAAATCCACATAACCGTCCTTAAACTCTGCCGTCCGCACCTGCGTCATTCTTCCGCTTTCATCGTATGCCACAGACACTGCAACAGTTCCGTCCTCATAGTATGCCGGTGCAGGCTGCGGAAGATTTGTACGGTATTTTAAATGATATTTTAACTTTTCCTCTCCGTCTGCATTATACTCGCCGCCGAACCAGTACATATCAGAATCCGTATCAAGGCTTGAACGAAGCATCATACCAAACTGCGAGCCACTCTGCATTCTGCTTCTGTAATAAATTCTGTTATCGCCTCTGAACTTCTGATATACAAAACCGCATATATCTTCTTCACCACCGATATATCCCTGAGGTGCATTTATCTTATAGGTATAGTCATTTGTAACTGACACATAAGTTTTAACCATGCTGTCACCTATACCAATATCCTCAATCTTCCACGGCGTGAGATCTGCTGACACGGTTATATTTTCCCTGCATACTGCCACTCCGAGATTTTCGTCAACGCATGATGCCTCAAGTGTACCCTCTGCAATTGATGTAAGTGAAATAGAAACTGTTATAACCTCTGTTTCTCTGACATCTACGCTCTTTTCAGCAATGACCTCACCGTTAAACGATATGCTTATCTGCTTAACCGCCGCACCGTCAGGACCTATTGCCAATTCAATATCTTCATTGAAACCAATTCGCTGATTTTCCGTAATATTGACAAATGAAATAGCCGGCTTTGTTTTTTCGGTGATATGAGTCACATCAATATCTACCGAATACCTCTCACCGTTCTCCCATACCTTTTGCGAAGTATGTGTTTCATTCTCCGTTGCTTCATATTCCTTTACAAGCTTCCAGTTGAGAAGTGTGCTTCCTGTGTAAACACTGAGCTTACCATTCGCCTTTTCAACCTTAATCATCGTTGTATCACCAAGCGGAGTTGTTTCACCGTCAAGATACAATACCTTTTCATAACCAACACTTCCTGCACCAACCGTACAGTCATTAAATCCAAATGTCGCATATGAATTTTTCGCAACTGTTGCAATCTGATTAAGCTTTATCACCTGCGTGAAATCGCCCTCTATTATTCCCGGTTCTATACATTCCGGATTTATTGAGTAATAATACGCAGTATTACTGTATACACCGTTTGATGCCACTGCCATTACAGAATATACTCCTGCTTTATCATAATCAAGCACAGTCGATGCACCTACGCCCGTTGCATATAATTCACCGTCGACATAAATATCAACCTCATCAGCCAAATCTGATTCAACCGTTACATTATTGCCCTCAACTGTCAATGTAATTCCGGGTTCTCCACCCTCTGCGAACAGCTCAAGATATGTACGTCCGTCAGCCGCCATAAAAAGGCTGTCTGTGGGATTTTCCTTGTTTAATCCCATTTTGTCTTCCCACTCATCAGCGATTCCGTCACCGTCTGCATCGTAGTCAGCTGCTCTTGTTTCGCCTACCCACAAAGGATAGCCTCTGTCGTCATATAACGCCTCGCTACCCTCCGGAACTCCGTCTGTCGGCTCGTCCACCAGACCTATTGAGCCATTTGCACCGTCCGGCGCAGTGCTGTTTTTAACATCCTCGATAATTCTTGCATCAACTGCATCCAATTTCGGAAGTCTTGCACCTGCATTTTCAAGCACGTAATTATATGCTTCCTCTGCCGAGGTTGTAGTTATCGGATAAGTATTTATATATGTAGTGTTCGGCTCGTCAAGCTTTACGTAAATCTTTGCATCACTGTCAAGATATACACCTGTTTTAGCTTCAATCTGCCAGTTGCTTGCATTTACCATATCAGCCGCCGCACTGTCCTCGCCGATTACGTTGCCGTCTGCATAAACTGCACCTGTCCAGCCGCTCTGATACTTATTACCCGGCGAAAGCTCAAAAATTCTCGCACGCTTATTTGCCGGTGTAGCCGGACCGGGCTTGTAATAGTTATTTATAATATTGACATTTGCACCGTTCTCCGCACCGTAGCCCGCCTTGTCGCCCCAGTTATAGATAACATTGTTACGCATATCAATAACCGACTGATCATCCGTATATCCGGCAGTCATTGCAACCGTTTCAGATGTGCCGATTTTCGGGTTTCTGCTCTTATGCGTTGCAATCAGGTTATGGTGTACCGATAAGTTCACACCGCCCCAGATACCGCCATAGCTGTGTTCACCCTTTGCGTGGATACTCTGATTTAGTGCCTCGGCAATGATACAGTTCTGAATTGTTACGTTTTCAACCGCATATGCCGATAAATTCTCGTCCGTTCCCCAGCTTACCGAGCAGTGGTCAAGGATGATATTTCTTGCATTGTCCGTAATTTCAAGACCGTCCTGTGTACGTGTGTCAGAACCGTCTGCAAGGTGAGCACCTACTCTGAAACGCACGTATCTCACAATTACATTCTCACCGCTGATTTTAACGTTGTTGCCTCTGAAGCAGATTCCGTCACCCGGTGCAGTCTGTCCAAGCACTGTTGTATTGCTCTTTATAGTTACGTTTGAGCTTAAATCAATCATACCGCTTACGTCAAACACGACAAATCTGCCCGACTTTGATACAGCATCACGGAATGAGCCCTCACCGCTGTCATTGAGGTTGGTTACGTGATATACCTCGTAATTTTGGGCAGCTCTTGCGCCCATCGAATACATACCGCCACCCTCAGCACCCGGGAAAGCAAGTGTCTTATCAATGCCACCGCCGCCCGCCGCCATAACAGGTACAGCCGAGCCAACACACAGCGTCGCCGCAAGGATTGTGCTGATTATCTTTTTCATATCCATTTTCCTTTCTGTTACGGGACGTCGTAAACGCCGTCTCCTACATTATCCGAAAACATCCGCAATATTGCTATATTGCGGATGCCACAATTCAAATTATAAACCGAAATAAACCTTTGCGTTATTGTATGAAATATCCTCAACAATCTTGCCTAATGTATCCATATCAGCCGGGAACTCGCCGTCCTCTACCCAGGTTCCTAAGATATTACACATAATTCTTCTGAAATACTCGTGTCTTGTATATGAAAGGAAGCTTCTTGAGTCTGTAAGCATACCAACAAACTTGTTTAATGCACCGAGGTTTGCCAGTGCTCTCATCTGGTCTGTCATACCGTCTCTCTGATCACAGAACCACCAGCCTGAGCCGAACTGAATCTTACCGCCACAGCCCGGTCCCTGGAAGTTTCCGAGCATTGTACCTATTACATAGTTATCCTTCGGATTTAATGTATAAAGGATAGTCTTAGGAAGATTATCTGTAATTTCCATAGCATTCAAGAGCTTTGATAATCCCTCTGCGATTGAGTAGTCTGCAATTGAGTCAAAGCCTGTATCTGCACCGAGCTTCTCGAACATTCTTGTGTTGTTGTTTCTGATAGCACCGATGTGGAGCTGCATTGCCCAGTCAAGCTCTGTATATTTCTTTGCAAGTGCAACGAGTGTTGCTGACTTGTAGCCGTCAATCTCTTCCTTTGTAAGAGCTTCGCCGTTCATTGCCTTTGTAAATACTGCACTTACGTCAATTCCCTCTGCGTACGGTGCACCGTCTAAAGCGTGGTCGCTCACACGGCAGCCAACAGAGTGGAAGAACTCAATTCTGTTATAGATTGCCTTGATAAGGTCATCATATGTATTGATTTCGATACCCGAAGCAGCTGCAAGCTTCGCAATGTAGGGAACATATGTCGGCTTGTCGATGTTTAACATAAAGTCCGGACGGAAGGTCGGAACAACCTTTGCACTTACGTGTCCCTTCTCGGCAATCTTCTTGTGCCATTCAAGTGTATCAACAGGATCGTCTGTTGTGCAGATAATCTCAACATTTGAAGCCTTAATAAGCTTTGCCGGGCTCATCTGTGTTTCCTTGATAACTGCATTTGCCTTGTTCCAGATTTCTTCCCAGGTATCCTTTCTTACAACTGTGTCGATACCGAAGTAACGCTGTAATTCAAGGTGTGTCCAGTGATATAACGGGTTGCCGATTGCATACTGCAATACTGAGCAGAATGCCTCAAACTTCTCAGCATCGCTCTTGTCACCTGTCATATAGCTCTCATCAAGTCCCATTGAACGCATATATCTCCACTTATAGTGGTCTCCGCCAAGGAAAATCTGTGCGATATTGTCAAACGGCTTGTCCTCGTATATCATCTGCGGAATAAGGTGGCAGTGATAGTCAATTATCGGCATTTTTGCACTATGCTCGTGATAAAGCTTCTTCGCTGTTTCGTTGTGAAGCATAAAATCCTTGTCTAAAAACTTTTTCATAATCTCCTCCGTTTCTGTACTCATTGGTACGTACAAACTTTCTTATTCTATATTATACTATAT
>JAZQHZ010000074.1:0-1560 GCA_045540855.1 Clostridia bacterium | reverse complement strand
ATTTCAAACACAACATCTCGCTAAACCCAAATTTACCACAAATCCATCTTGACATTGAATTTCAAAGTGGTATAATATAAATATAGACATTTGAAAGAAGGCATAAAAAATGCGATTTTTTAAATATAACAAAAACACAGTAAAAGCCGCAATCACTATGGCTTTCCCTGCAATTGTGGAATCATTCTTCGTTGCATTTGCAGGTCTGGTCGATTCATATATGGTGAGCGAGCTCGGCTCTACGGCTGTTGCCGCTGTCGGACTTACCACTCAGCCTAAATTCGTCGGTCTGGCTATATTCTTTGCACTCAATGTATCAATCTCGGCTTTGGTTGCAAGGCGTTTCGGTGAGGGCAAAAAGGACAGTGCAAACAGCATATTGCTGACCTCGCTGATTATGATTCTGGCACTGGCACTGATTCTTTCCACTACATTGGTGCTCTTCGCTCCGCAAATTATGACCTGGTGCGGCTCGACTGCCGATACTCACGATATGGCAGTCGCATACTACCGCATAATTATGGGCGGAATGATATTTAACTGCATTCAGATGGGCATAAACTCCGCACAACGTGGTGCCGGAAATACCAAAATCACAATGCGTACCAATATGACCTCAAATATTGTTAATATTATTTTGAACTATCTGCTTATCACAGGTCGTTTCGGATTCCCTGCCTTAGGTATTCACGGTGCGGCACTTGCTACCGTTCTCGGTACAGTAGTATCGTGCGTTATGAGTATTGTATCAATTATGAATCCGGACGGCTTTGTCAGCATCCCTTATATACTCAAAAACCGCATAATGCCGTCTCTCAGGGCTTTTGTTGATATTATAAAGGTTGGTTACAGTGTATTCTTCGAGCAGCTGCTTATGCGAATAGGTTTTGTTGCAACTGCACTTATGGCGGCAAGCCAGGGTACATATGCAATGGCGGCACACCAGGTTGTGATGAATCTTATGGGACTCTCCTTCTCATTCGGTGACGGCTTGCAGACTGCCGCAGTGGCACTTATAGGCAGAAGCCTTGGCGAAGGTAAGCCGGAGCGTGCCAAGGAATACGGCAGAGTATGTCAGATGCTTGGCGGATTGATTTCAATAGGACTTGCCCTTGTATACTTCTTCGGTGCAAAGCCGCTTATGAACGCATTCTTTGACGAAGCGGAAATCGTGAATATAGGTTTTAATATAATGTATCTCGTGATAGTGATTGTACTATTCCAGATAAGGCAGGTAATATATATGGGCTGTCTGCGAGGTGCAGGCGACACGCTTTATACCGCAATCACTGTTATGATAAGTGCAACAATTATAAGAACCGTCGTTTCATACGTGTGCTGTTACCCTGTCGGTTGGGGCATTATCGGCATATGGATGGGCGTTCTGGGTGACCAGATTGGCAGATATGTATGTGCAATGATACGGTTCAAGGCAGGTAAATGGGTTCAGATTAAAATTTAAATTAAATGGGACTGTTAACAACAGTCCCATTTAATTTAAAAAAAGCCGCCACTTTCGTGGCGGCAAAATGAGCAAATCTGTAAGCCGGGTTCTGTATT
>JAZQHZ010000073.1:0-9997 GCA_045540855.1 Clostridia bacterium | reverse complement strand
CATTGACATAACTCCGATAAGCTCTCCGGAGGCATAGCTGAAAATATCAATAATAAGCTCGTATATCCATTCTATCAAACCTTTTAAAATAGGTTCTAACATTGCTTTCCCTCCATTTAATCAGATTTATTCCAACGTAGCTAATCCGGATAACAGCGGTCTTACATATGCTAAGAACGCACCTATACCGTTAATTATCGCCCATGCTATCCATATACGTTTTAGCCAGTCTACACTTTGGTCAACCTTCTGCTGATTATTGGAAAGCTTCATTCCTACTACGCATACCGTAGTCATAAGTCCTGCAAGGACTGTACTTATTCCTGCTATCTTGTTATATACATCAAGAATTAT
Organism: Clostridia bacterium; assembly: GCA_045540855.1. Classification (GTDB taxonomy): domain Bacteria; phylum Bacillota; class Clostridia; order UBA1381; family UBA1381; genus UMGS1958. Next base: position 9,643 of record JAZQHZ010000073.1, on the reverse strand, counting down.
TCTGTTTGCAACCGACCACATATCCTCAACCGCAAATGCCTGGACACTCAACAGTACCATCATATATGCAGCTATCGGTATGGCTCGTAATATAAACCTTTTAAGTTTTCGTTTCATTGCTTCACTCTCCTTTTAAAAAGCAGAAAAAGCAATCCTTTTTTCAGATTGCTTTTTCTGTAAATATTTTAATCTACCCAATTTTCCGTATCATCACCGGATATTGCCATATGAGTATTGGCGGCTTCCATAATATCTCCGTATGCCCAGAAACCATTATCCTTTAAATCAGTGAATCTGTTAAGCTTCGTATAGTTCTTTGTTATGTATTTCTCATCTGCTATACGTCCTGTAACTCTGTTGACCACCGCAACAACCTCTGCTCTTGTTATGCTGTTATCCGGCTTGAAGCTGCCGTCTGCATAGCCGTTGAGCCAATCCTTTGATGTAGCATATGAAATATCCTTTGCTGCCCAATGTCCTGAACTTAAATCTGAATATTTCGATGTTGTGGTGCTGTAATCCACATCATCTGTAATATCATAATATCTTACCGCCATTGCAACAAACTCCGCACGTGTAACTTTGTTTTCAGGTCTGAATGTATCATCCTCATAGCCTTCAATTACATCATACTTTTTAAGATATGCCACATATGAATAATACCAGTCTCTTGATGATATATCATCAAACGAAGCATTTGCTCTTATACTTTCGTCCTTTGCCTCTGAAATGAGTCTTGCAAAGATTGCCGCAGCTTCGGCTCTTGTCATATATCCGTCCGCACGGAATGTCCCATCGGGATAGCCTATAACATATGCTTTATGCTCTGCTGCAGGTAATATCACTATTCCATTATTGTCAGTTGTACCTGTGCTTATATTGTTATTCTTATCCTTAACCACAACCTCATAATCAGCCTTTGCTTTGCCGTTTCTGTCGGTTACTGTAATTGTATAATAATTATCCACTAAGCTACAACCACTCGGTAATGTAAGCGTTACCTTATCTATTCCTACTGACTTTGTCGGATATATAGTCTTACCGTTTTTATCTACCACCTTGATATTCACTGTTGAATACGAACTACCGCCTCCTGATGATGAACCACCGCCACCACCTGATGACTTGACAGGTACTGTAATCTGACCTTTGGCATTGGTTGTCTTAGTTGCTTTCTTCTCATTCTTATCCGTAACAGTTACACTAACGCCCTTGACAGGCTCCATATTCTTGTCAAGTACTGTTACCGTAGTCTGATTTGAAGTTGTTAAAGTATGAGTATCAGGAAGTGTAACATATACCTTTCCATTCTCAATCTTTACAAATGCATCCGAGATAACTGCATCCTTATTCTCTACGATTATATTATAGAGTACATTCACAACCTCTCCCGGTGTTTCAGGGTTTTCTGTCGGAATCGGATTTGTAATATCAGCACCGCCCTTATCGTCTGTTATATCCTCATCGAGCGGCGGGAATACTACTTTACCGCTTGAATCGGTTATGCCTGTCATACTTTTCGGTTTCTCTGTGATCTCAGGCGTCGATGTAGCTTCAGGTGTTGCTGTCACTTCCGGTATTGCTACGGTTTCATTTACTGTTACCTGTATATCCTTTACGGGTGTTTTGTCCGACCTATTCAATACCGTAACAGTTATGCGGTTATCATAAGCAAATTTAACATTCGTAGGTAAATCCACTGTTATTTTACCGTTCTCCAACACAACAAACGCTTTCACAATAAAACCTGTTTCTCTGCTTACAATCACCATATATCCGTTAACTGCCACACAGCCGTTACCGTCTGTATATCCCTTATTCGTAACAGGTGCTGTCAGCTTTCCGTCTGCATCTGTTATACCACTTTCTTTGTACCCGTTATCAGCCGTAACCGTAACCGAAACATCGGCAAGTGCATCACCGGCAGGGTTCGTTACTGTAACTGTTATGGGATTTTCTACTGACGGAACAACGCCGTCAGGTAAATCAACAATCAGACTTCCGTCCTCGCCAATATGTATATTGCAATCGGGGATTATATTTGAGTCCTTGTCCGTTACAGTTACAACATATGTATATGTCTTATCGCCGTCCGCTCCGCCAACTGTACCATTGCTGTTTCCTGTTGATGTCTGAGAGTTCAGTACAGTAAGCTGACCGTTTGCATCTGTTATGCCTGTTGTTGCGTTGTTATTCATATCATAAATGAAAATATGCAAATCTTTTACCGGTGCCTGCGTATCTGTCATAAACACTGTAATAGTTGTTCTATCGGCATAATCAAGAAGTCTGCCTTCAGGTAATTTAATTGTGATATTATCCTGAGCATCAATGGTAATCTCACTATCAAATACCGGCTTACCATTTTTATCTGTTAAGATAATACTGTAATCGCCAACCTTTGCCGTACCGTCCTCATCTGAATTATCAATATCCGTCAACTGCGGTATTACTTCCGTCTTTAACACCTCTTTACAAACCGTACACTCAATATGCTTTCCGCCGGAATGCTCTATTGTGGCAGGAACATCTATAATCCAATCTGAATTACTGTGTCCCAACGCCTCTGTATAGTCAGCAACATAGCTTTCGTCACAGTCTGCACAGGTATATGTTGTATAACCCATTTCCGTACAAGTAGGAACTGTTACTGCTGCATTGTAGTTGTGTGCGGTCTTATCGGTATAGTCACTTACATAACTGTCACTGCAATCCTTACAGGTATATGTAGTATATCCCATCTCAGTACAAGTCGGAGCAGTCACTTCTGCATTGTAGTTATGCTTCACCTTGTCAGTGTAGTCTGCAACATATGAATAGTCACACTTATCACAATCATATGTTGTGTATCCTGATGAAGTACAGCTTGGCTCTGTAACCTTTGAAGTATAGCTATGACCTGTCGGCATTTCAAGCACCGCACCGCAAACCTCACACGTCTGTGCTTCTGTACAAGTTGGTGCAGTGCCGGGAGTGTGTCCCTTTGCACTTTGAGCTATAATCATCTTTTCGTCACAGTTTAAGCAATGATGCTCTGTCACGCCCTCACTCTCGCAAGTGGAATTTGTAACTGTTGTGCCCTCGTCCCATTCGTGACCTGTCGGCTCTGTATAGTCGCTGATATATGTATCATCACAGTTCTTGCAGATATATGCCGTAAAACCCTTTGCAAGGCAAGTTGGCTCAGTTACATTCATTGTATATTCGTGGCTCGCAAGCTCTGTAACGTCTGTAAGATACTTGTATCCGCAATCCTTACAGATATGCTCTGTATATCCGACCTTTGTGCAAGTCGGTGATACTGTGTTCTTCTCATAATCGTGATCCGTTACTGATGTAGTTTCACTGTAATAGTCGCCGCAGGTTTTACACATATGCAAAACATATCCGCCCTGCTGACAGCTTGCTTCTCTTATCGTAATACTGTCATAATCGTGACCACTCGATTGCACATAGTTTCTCTTTTCAAGAGCACCGCAGCCCGTACACTGCCAGCGCTCATAGCCAAGCTCTGCACATAATGGCTTAACCGTTTCAATGTATCTGTAATCGTGAGTATGTACTTCACTTCCTGCAGCAGTTTCGTCTGAATTGTCGCTTAAAAGCCATACATATGAAACGCCGTTCTCTGTCATACTTGTCCCATCATATGAATATGTGATTTCATAATATACCGGATAATATCCCTCGTCCGTATAGTTCGGTGCCGATGTTTCATCACACTCTCCGGCTTTTATTCCGTAGCGTATGCTTGTGTTTACACCGTCTTCGGATAAGTCTGATACCGTTACTGTGTGTGCTCTGCCGTCTACCTTGCCGTAGTAGCTTTCCACTACTGACTTTGCAACTGCATATTCGTCTTTGATGTATCCGCAATCATCACAGGTGCCTGTCAAATGAAATCTCTGATTTCCAAGCTGTGCATCAACCACTTCATCAAAATCGTGCAACTCCTGTGATTTAGTTGCTCTTGCATGTGTTCCTTTACAGAACTGGCAATACTTGCCCTTCTTCAATACAGTTGTATGGTACTTGCTGTTATATGGCGTATATGTTGTATTGTCAAAGTCCAAAAAGAAATTGTAATCGCAGGCATTTAAGATATATACATTCCTGCCGAACGAGTAACAGCCTGTGCCGTTTACCGAGTTCATAACTCCGCAGTTCTGACACACTGCCTTTGTGTAATGATAGCCGGTATAGAACGCATCCTCACCGGGTGTACCGCTGTCAACATTTCCCGTGCCCTCACCGCCTATCTTCGTGCCGTCTGAATACATAACATCTCTGTTAAGTGCCGAGACCTCAGACTTCGTGTATTCGGGGACACGATATACAAGTGATGTAGTATCCATATCGCATACCGGGCAGAAGAATGTCTCGTATGTGGTTGTTGCGTTGATGTCAAGCTCGTTTGTTCTGCCGTTGGCTTCAACCCATCTGTCTGCCGGATCGACATATTCGTTTGACTGCGCTGCAAATGTTGTGGGAATAAGGCTCAACGATATTGCCGCTACCATAATTCCCGATAAAAATCTTTTTAATTTGTTATTCTTTTTCATTTTAAAAAATCCTCCATAATTTATTTTTGTCTTTGTTCAAGGAAAACTTATATTTCCCCGGCGGTCCTCTGTTTTTCATTGTCTCCTCCTTTTTGAGCATTAAAAAAAGCACCTCCCGGTGCTACTCTATTACGCAATAACCAACTGCCGTTTCTGTACGGTACTGTTTTCCGATATAATTGCATTTTTAATTTTCAACGCACATTCAAGTGCTTTTTCCGTATCTTTGCGATCACGTTTATAGAACGCATAGAGCAGTAATATTTCGCCCTTGTTTTCAATAAAAATGATTCGTATCATCGTTCCCGATGCTTTCACTCTGAGCTCGTAGAACTGACGATATTTCTCAATCGAGAAATGCTTAACATACGGCTCCACAAATCCATTTCGTTCATCACATATGTATTCAAGCTGAGATTTTAGTTTTCGCTTTATTTTGTCGTTTGTTTGCGAGATAAATCTTTCAACCTGATTTTCGTTATCTTGTACGTATACTGATATTTGCCTCATTAAAATTTCCCCTTTCATTTTGTACTAATCTTTATCCGAACTATCCGGAAATTCCGAATAATTTCTCTCTACAGCACCACACAATTTGACTCTTGCTAAAATCTATATATTGTGCTATACTAACATATGGAACAACAGTTAAATTATATGGTACGGTGAAGTTTATTGAACACAATTTTTCTAACAAATTTCTAACAGATTTCTAACAAAATCCGAAAAAATTCCGAAATTGCCGTTTTCAGGTTTTATCACGATTTTAAGCTGCTACGTCGAACAAACGCCTTACCTATGCGGTTTTTATTAACTTTTGTTAACGTTAAATAATCACAAATGACATAGGATAATCATCAATTTTTCTCACTTAGGATCTGGTGTCTCCGACGTGCAGGTTCAAGTCCTGTCATCCGCATAAACGGCGGGGATTTTCTCGCCGTTTTTGTTTTATCTTTACTGCATCTTAACTGCATTTTATGCTATAATATTATATTGGAGGAGTTTAAGATGAAAATACATATAAAAAGCTCATTATGCGCAATTGCAATACTTTGTTTTTCTTTTATTGCAAGCCTTCTGATACACAATTATTTTAATGCATCCGCTTTAATTCCGTCAATATTTGTATTGGCAGTATTCCTTATTTCGCTGATTACCGACGGTTATTTTTACGGTATAATTTCTGCACTTGTGAGTGTTCTTGCTGTAAATTTTGCATTTACCTTTCCGTTTTTTGAATTCAACTTCACAATTCACGAAAACGCAGTATCTGCAATTATAATGCTTGTTATCACCACAATAACCTGTGCACTTACAAACAAAATCAAGAAGCAGGAAAGTATGAGGGCTGAAAGTGAAATGGAAAAGATGCGTGCAAATCTCCTGCGTGCAGTTTCACACGATTTAAGAACCCCACTCACTGCCATATACGGTGCAAGCTCTACTATAACCGAAAATTATGATGCCGTCACCGATGACCACAAAAAGCAGATGCTTGCAGGCATACAGGAGGATTCGCTATGGCTTATAAGAATGGTTGAAAACCTGCTTTCTGTCACACGATTTGACCGCAGTAGTGTTGCACTTATCAAATCACCGGTAGTTCTTGAAGAGCTTATTGACTCTGTTTTATCAAAGTTTGCAAAACGTTATGGTGATACAAAAGTTGAGCTTGATATTCCGGACGATTTTGTTATGGTTTCTGCCGATGCGATCCTTATTGAGCAGGTACTTATAAACCTGCTTGAGAATGCAGTTCAGCACGCAAAAGGTATGATGCGGTTACTGTTAAGAGTTTATATTGAACAGGATAATGCTATATTTGAAGTGACCGATGACGGCTGCGGAATTGAAAAAGAAGCACTGAAAAATATTTTTTCCGGCTATTCCTCACCTAAAGAGGTTCCTGCCGATTCACATAAGCATTGTATGGGAATAGGACTTTCGGTATGTGATGCGATTATCAGGGCACATGGTGGTACTATCAGTGCTTGCCGAATAAAGCCACACGGAATGACCTTCAGATTCAATCTTGAAACAGAGGAGGATTTATATGAATAACAAATACAAAATCCTTTTTATAGAGGACGAAGAAAACATCTGCCGTTTTGTGTCAACGCTGCTTGATGCCAACGGCTATCAGGTATTGCTTGCACACAACGTTGCAACCGGGCTTCTGATGTTCTCATCTCATAACCCCGATTTGATTATTCTTGATTTAGGGCTTCCCGACCGTGACGGAATGGATTTCTTAACAGAAATCCGTAAAAATTTCTCAACTCCCGTTATGGTTCTTTCCGCACGTGCTGATGAGGCGGACAAGGTATATGCTTTAGACAGCGGAGCAAATGATTACGTTACCAAGCCATTCGGCTCGGCAGAGCTCCTTGCCCGTATCCGTTCAATACTACGCAACAACCGTCACAGCAGTGAAGGTGGCAGACTTTCTTCCGGCAAGTTCAGTGCCGGTGAAATCACCATAGACTATGATGCACGCAAATTCTTCCTTGGTGATAACGAAATCAAGCTGACACAGACGGAATTTAATATTATGGCACTTTTATCCGAGCATTTCGGAAAGGTTCTTACATACTCTGCCATAATAAAGGAAATATGGGGAATGTCCGATTCAGGAAGCATAAAAAAGCTTCAGGTAAATATGGCTAATATCCGCAAAAAGCTTGCTTTAAAGCCCGGTGAAAACCGCTGTATTTCAAACGAGCTCGGAGTTGGATACAGAATGCACAACGATAACGAATAAAATAAAATCCTTTCTTAACCGCATCTTTACCAAATAGATGTTATAATTATGATGTTGCAAAAAAGCGACATTATCACACACGGATTAAGAAAGGATTTTTATTTATGGATTTTTTTGACGTGTTAAACCTGATAGGAGGGCTTTGTCTCTTCCTTTTTGGTATGAACATTATGGGACAGGCTCTTGAGCGTCGTGCCGGTGATAAGCTAAGTGCCTTAATCGGCAGACTTACTACAAATAAGTTCACCGCATTTCTTACCGGTCTCGGTGTGACAGCAATTATTCAGAGTTCGTCCGCTACAACCGTTATGGCAGTAGGCTTCGTCAACTCGGGACTTATGACCTTGAAGCAGTCAATCGGTATTATTATGGGTGCAAATATCGGCACTACCGTAACAGCCTGGATTTTAAGCCTCGGCGGAATAAGCAGTGATAATTTCTTTATTCAGCTTTTCAAACCCACATCCTTTACTCCTATCCTTGCACTTGTAGGAATCATTTTCTATATGTTCTGCAAAACTTCAAAAAAGAAGGACACCGGAATGATTTTACTTGGCTTTGCAGTATTGATGTTCGGTATGGATATAATGTCAGGCTCAGTTTCCGGACTTCGTGATGTGGAGGAATTCAGAAACTTATTCATCGCATTCAAAAACCCGATTTTAGGCGTGCTTGCAGGTGCTGTGCTTACGGCAATTATTCAGTCAAGCTCGGCTTCGGTAGGTATTTTGCAGGCACTTACTGTAACAGGACAGATTTCATACGGTGCTGCGTTCCCGATTATTATGGGACAGAATATCGGTACCTGTATCACCGCTATTCTTTCGTCCTTCGGTGCAAACAGAAATGCAAAAAGAGTTGCAGTGGTTCATCTTATGTTTAACATAATAGGCACATCAATACTGCTTGTGGTACTCTATATTGTCAAAGGACTTTTTGCTCCTGTAATTCTTGATGCTGCCGCAACTCATTTCGGTATTGCAGTTTCACACTCGGCATTTAACGTCATCTGTACCGCAATTCTTCTGCCGATGTCAGGAATACTCGAAAAGCTGGCATACATATTTGTTCCTGAAACAAAGACAAAGGAAGAGATTACGGAGCTTGACGAAAGATTGCTTGCAACTCCGGCAATTGCTTTGGAAAACAGCTATAACTACGCCTCAAGCATGGCAAAATGTGCAGTAAGTGCATTAAAGGACAGTATTTATATGCTTACAGACTTCAAAGCAGCAGTGGCTGAGGAAATACGTGAAAAGGAATCAAAGACTGACCATTATGAGGATATCATAAGCGATTACCTTGTAAAGCTGAGCTCACAGCAGCTGGACGAGCACACAAGCCTCGAATCGACAAAGCTTCTTAAAATTATAGGTGACTTTGAGCGTATTTCAGACCACGCAGTAAATGTGCTTGAATCTGCCGAGGAATTACGTGATAAGGAGATTGTATTCTCGGATACTGCAAAGGAGGAGTTATCAATCCTTACATCGGCAGTCACGGAAATTCTTGATTTATCGCTCGACGCATTTATCAATAACGACGTCAAAGCTGCACTTGATATTGAGCCGCTTGAGGAAATCATCGACAAGCTCAAGGAAAAGATGCGTACACACCATATTCTCCGCTTACAGCGTGGCGAATGCGGTATTGAGGCAGGCTTTGTATGGTCAGATTTACTTACAAATTTAGAGAGAACATCAGACCACTGTTCAAACATCGGAGGCTGTATAATTGAAAGCTCGTTCAATAATATGAACCTGCACGAAAGCCTTCATATCTTCAAGCTTGAAAGTCCTGAATTCAAGCAGAAATATTCTGCCTACGGCGAGAAGTATTTCCTTCCGAAGGCAAAATAATTAATTTTGAAAGACAACCCTTCGTGCTTCTCCTTGCAAGCATCCGCAAAAAAAAAGATTTCCAACTTTATACCGAAGGGTGTCTATATGCAGCTACTGCAAAAGCAGTAGCTGCTTTTTTATGCGGATAAATTATCGTTTAGCGGATTAGTTTGCACTTATTCAAACGATTCAAACGGGCTCTGCCCCAAGACGTTCAGCATTGATTGCTTGCAACGTATATCCCCGGTTCTTTTTCTGTCATCAGCATTAGCGGCAGCTGTGCTGTCTGCATCCTCAGAAAAAGAACGAAAAAGAATGCCGTTCAAGACGTTCCCTCTTGAAAATCTCCCTTTAAATGGTGCAGTGGCAGGCTTAGCGGCAGCTATGCTGTCTGCATTTTCCTGCATACGAAGGTATCGTGGAATTTTGCAAGAGGGTGCAGCTTAAATTTGCAAGCATTACCCACAAATTGCAAG
>JAZQHZ010000072.1:0-1586 GCA_045540855.1 Clostridia bacterium | reverse complement strand
TAAGTACGAGGGAGCATTTGATACATTAGGCTTCACACCGGCAAAGGGTGTAAATGCCAAGACAACAACAAAGGCACTTGATGGCGTTGCGGATACAGAGACAAGCGACTATGTATACGGCGTGATGACAACAATCACAGCAGGTACAGATGCGGCTGTAAGCGGCATCAAATGGGTTATCACAGATGCAAGCGGTAACGCATACGAGCGTACAACTTCAGCAGAGGTTGACAATGTAGAGACACTTAACAAGGGTACATTCCCGACAATTACAGGCGGCGGCGAAGCACAGGTATTAATGCTCTTCCATGCGGGTGAGGGTTCATACGATGTAGCTTCAATTGCTGAATAATAAAGGAGGATATTTAATATGAAAAAGAATTTTATTAATCCCGAAATAGATATTATATCCTTTGATATGGGAATGGATATAGTTACAATTTCCGGTCTTACAGCTGCAGAAGAGCAGGTGGCATATGTTTTAGGCGTTAATGTCACAGAAGGCACAACTGATAAGAGCGGATATGTATACAGCATCAATAAGGCTCAGGCTAAGATACAGTGACAGATAAGAACCACCCGAAAGGGTGGTTCTTTCGGTTTGTAAACAAACCTGACAGACTGTCTTGCTGACAGTCTCAGAACCACCCTGAGGCTGGTTCTTTTATACTTGACAAATCCGGGATTTATGGTAAAATGATGTATAGATTAAATTCAGGAGAAATGACAATGATTAAATTTATAGCTTGCGATATGGACGGAACTCTGCTTGACAGCAATAAGCAGATGCCGTCGGATTTTGAAGAGGTGCTTGACGCATTGCGTGAAAAGGGGATAATTTTTGCGATTTCATCGGGCAGGCAATATGACAGCCTTAACAGGCAGTTTGAGCATATCCGCAACAAGCTCTATATCATAGCCGAGAATGGTGCGGCGGTGTATGACTATGAGGGAAATCAGCTCATATGCGATCCGCTCGACGGCGAGAGTTGTGTGGAGATTATATCAAGGCTCATTGACGAGGAGGATTTGTTCCTTGTGGTATGCGGTGAGAGGAGTGCATATGGCGAGGAAAACAACGAAGAGATTTTAGAGCACGTACTGCCTTATTACATTAAATATGAGTGCGTAGAGGACGTGAAAGCGGCGGCTTTGAAGGATAATATCTTTAAGATTGCAGTGTTTGACAAGCAGGGCTCGCAGAAGCATTGCTATCCGCTGTTGAAGGACTATTATGACATCCATAATGTAGTCGTATCGGGAAGTGACTGGCTTGACGTGATGAAAAAGGGCGTCACAAAGGGCAGTGCAATCCGCACCCTGCAGGAGAAGCTGGGCATCAGGAAAGAGGAATGTATGGCATTCGGCGACTTTATGAACGACTACGATATGATGCTCGAATGTGGCGAAAGCTATGCAATGGAGAATGCACATCCGGATCTGAAGGTGGCGTGCAAGCATATTGCACCGTCGAACGACGAGAATGGGGTTATGCGTGTGATAAGAAGGGAAATTCTGGGTGAATAAAATAGTTTATTGAATTTGGGTTTGTCGGGACGTTGTGTTTGAAATGTTGGTTGTAGGGG
>JAZQHZ010000071.1:0-15821 GCA_045540855.1 Clostridia bacterium | reverse complement strand
TGCACGGTATGTATTATCAGCCTTGAATACAAGCTTTATGTTATGCCATGTGTTCTTGTAGTCCTCAGGGTTAATCTTTGCAGCTTCTTCTCCCTGTAATAATATATTACCTGCAGGATATATAAATAAAAGATTTGTGTTTTTATTTATCTCATTACCTGCCTGATCCCAGAAACGTCCTGCTGAGAGTCTTATGTTTGTTCTGAAATCACTGTAAAAATCAAATGAAATTTCTGTATATCCGTTTTCACCGCACAAGACATCTGTATTTGTCTTATATGAAGCATTAAAGCCTGTTGTATTTATGCTCATATAATTGTTTGCTGCGTTTGAGCTTGATGTGCTAAGAGTCTTTATTGCCTTATCATTATTCTCGTCAGCTGAAGGAACAGGGTCTTCCTGGAGTGACCACGATGTACCTTCAACTGCGTTTGCAATCGAAAAGCCTCTGGTATAACCCTCTCCTGATACCCACGCAAGCATAGTGTCTGCCGCCGGACTCATCGTTCCTTCTGAAACTGTACCCTTGTCAAACGTGATGTTATAAACATCATTCACAGTCGTTTCATCTGCATTTACTACTGTAACTGCCATAGTTGAGAGCATCGACACTGAAAGCAATATTGATATAATTTTATTTTTCACACGAAAACCTCCTTTTTCATTAAATTACTCAGTACTAAATACGCATAGAGCATCGGCACATTGATGCATATGCCGACACCCTTTTGTGTATTGTTCTGTGGTTTTTCTGTATGCAATATTATAACGTAATCATTGCATCCCAGGTTGTAATCTCAACCTTACCGTTGCCGATTTTTTCACTGAACTCTGCATTGCTGAGTACACTCTGCTCTGCTGTAATTCCGCTTGTTGCTACAATATTATCAAATGAAAATGTAGAAATTGTCAATTCCGGATTCTTAAAATTCTTTTTCATTTTATGTCCCTCCTTATTCTACTGTTACTGATGCACTTGCATCAGCATCCCATAAACCATTTACAATCAGACCGTATGTTACAGATGCACCTGCTTCAAGTGTTGTTACTGACTCTACACTTATTCCCTTTGTAGCATCTCCACTTGTAACAGCCCAGTCTACTTTTCCGAATGAACCCTCAGCATCACCTGAGTTTGTAACTGTTGCTACAAAGCCAGTTGCAATTGAGCCATCTGTTACTTCGTCACCTGATACCACAGCATCGCCTACATTTGATGTGAACTCTGCTGCCGGCTCCGGTGTCGGTTCCGGTGTTGCTGTCGGCTCTGTTGTCGGCTCCGGCGTTGCTGTCGGTTCCGGTGTCGGTTCTACATATGCCGAAGTACTGAATGAATATCTAAAGTTATCATAATATTTCTTTGATGTTCTGTCTTTAACACTGATGTCATATAATCTGAAATCCTTTACACCTCTGATTGATACGCCTTCATCAAATGTAAGCGTCGTCCATTCAATCAACGGCTTATCATCAAGGAATGCACGATATGTATTATCTGCCTTGAATACAAATTTGATATTATGCCATGTGTTCTTATATGTCTCTTTGTCTATTGTTGTAATCTCTGTTCCCTGTAATAACACTCTGCCGTCTGTATATATGTACAACAGACCTGTGTTTTTATTTACTTCTGCACCATTTTGATCTAAGAAACGTCCAGCTGTGAGTCTTATATTGGTCGTGAAATCATTGTAGAAATCAAACGAAAATTCTGTATAGCCATTTTCTCCGCACAAAAAATCATTCACAGCATCATAATCAGGATTAAATTTTGTCGTAGTTATAGTTGCATAAGTATCATTTTTGTCTTGACCAGATGAACTCTGAACATATAATGCTTTGTCATCAGATTCATTAGCTGCCGGTTCAGGATCTTCAACAAGCTTCCATGATGTACCACTTATATTACCAGTAACTTTAAAGTCACCCGGTGTATAACCTTCGCCCGATACCCATCCCAGTCTAACTGTTTCTGACGGGCTCTGAGTACCGCTTGACAATGTACCCTTGTTGAATGTGATGTTGTAAACATCCTTGACTTCTGCCTCACCTGCATTTACTGATGCAACTGCAATTGATGAGAGCATTGTTACTGAAAGTAACACTGATAAAATTTTGTTTTTCATACGAAAACCTCCTTAAATTTATATAATTTAAAATTATTAACCTTTTACTGCACCAACCATTACACCCTTTGTGAAATACTTCTGTATAAACGGATATATACAGAGTATCGGCACAACGGATACGATGATTACTGCATACTTTACTGTTTCGCTCAGGAACGAGGAATCTCCTGCACTTACGTCCATAGCTGTTACCATTGAGCTTGTATCATTCTGAATTAAGATTTCTCTTAATACCAGCTGCAGCGGGAATTTATTTCTGTCCTGCAAATAAAGCATTGCATTGAACCACGAATTCCAGTGTGAAACTGCATAGTACAGGCACACAACTGCAACAGTCGCTTTTGAAAGCGGCAGAATTATCTGACACAAAATCTTAAATGCCGAAGCACCATCAATTTTTGCCGCCTCTTCGAGACTTTCCGGAACTGATGCAAAGCCTGTTCGCATAACAATCATATTATATGTACTTATCGCACCCGGTAAAATAATTGCCAGTAACGAATCCTCAAGGCCAAGTCCCATAATGTTAAGATATGTAGGAATAAGTCCGCCCGAGAAATACATTGTAAATATAATAATAATCGTAAGCGGTTTCTTTAACATAAGATTACGTCTGGACAATACATATGCTGCAAGACATGTCATAACCATATTTATTGCCAATCCGAATATCAATATGAGAAATGTATTAAGATATCCACGTAAAATCATCGGGTTCTTCATCATAAGCTTATAGGCTGTTGCCGAAAAACCTTCAGGCTTTAAAAGTATACCCGTGTGCGATGCCAATGCTCTTGGATTTGAGAATGATGCACACAATACATGCCACATCGGATAAAGCATTACAACCACCATTAAAATCATAAGCAATATGTTTATGACATTAAATACTTGTTCTCCAGGCGATCTTTTTATTTTATTTTTCATTTCAAACCTCCTGTTACCATAACGAAGTTTCAGAATACTTCGCCGAAATCTTATTTACTGCCATAATTATCGCAAAATTCACGAGTGAATTAAGCAAGCCCACCGCAGAGCTGTATGACCAGCTTTGCTGTCCGATACCTACACGATACACATAGCTTGATATAATATCACTTGTTTCATATATCAGCGGATTATAAAGCAATATGGTCTTTTCATATCCTACACTCAGCAATGTTCCCATTTTTAAAATCAACATTATGATTATTGTAGGTGCTATTCCCGGAAGCGTAACATTAAGCGTCTGCTTCCATTTTCCTGCACCGTCAATTTTGGCTGCTTCGTATAATTCCTGGTCAATTCCCGAAAGTGCTGCAATGTAGATTATAGAATTCCAGCCTACCTCCTGCCATATTCCCGAAAGAACATATATGGGAACGTAGAGCTCCTGACGGTTCAGGAGAGCCTGCTCCTGACCGCCAAGTGCTACAACCATATCATAAATAAATCCATTCGGGCTTACAAAGCTTTTCACAAGACCACATACTACCACAAGCGAAATAAAGTGCGGCAGATACGAAACGGTCTGTGCAATAGATTTAAATTTCCTGCTTCTGAGCTCATTAAACATAAGAGCCAGAATTATCGGTGCAGGGAATCCAAATACTATGGTTGAAATACTTATTGTTAATGTATTTCTCAAAATTCTCACAAAATCAGGATTTGCGAAAAATTTTCTGAACTGTTCCAGCCCTACCCATGGGCTATCCGCAATTCCCAATGCAGGCTGATATTCTTTGAATGCAATCAACGCACCATACATTGGTTTATAATAGAATATAATATAATAAACTAAAACCGGTAAAAGCAGAAGGTAAAGCGGATAATTTCTTTTTAAATCTGCTTTCAGCCTTGACCCAAAGGTGATTGCTTTATCGTTTGTGTTTACTTTATTTTTTTTCATAACAAACTTCACTCCACCCTTATCTGTTCATATATGCGTCTACTGCTTCCTGATAATACTGTACATACTTATCTACACCACGCTCTTTAAGCTGCTGCTGATAATTTTCAAATTCTGAAATCGGTGCTTCGCCCATAATGAACTTTGCCTGCATTTCAGCCTTATATGTGTTTATGTTTTCAATTACAGTTGCAAGCTCACTCTGTCTTTCGATAGATAAAGTTACATTCGGAATACGATGCTCCTTCATATTTGTATCCATCCAATTTGTGAGTGCATCCTGCTGCTGCGGAAGTGCAGCATACTGCTCCATATATCTCTTATCCTGAACAAACGGACCCTTTCCGCATGAAAGTGCATATCTTGCAAGCGATACTGTCATTGAAAGACCTTCAGGGTTCTTTGTTATTGCCTCTGTGTATGTCGGATATTCGTCTACCATCGTATAGCTCTCACCCTCAATACCGAAGTTATATAACATATGGCCTTCTTCCGAATATGCATAGTCAAGAAGCTTTAATGCCTTTTCCTTATCCTTACAATCACGTGTAATAACTGCACAAGCCTGACCTGTTACCGGGAATTCATAGCTTCCGAACTGCGGCTGCTCACCCTTATTGAGAACCGGATATTTCGCACCTACAAGGTCAAACTTATCGTCGGTTGCTGCTGCCATCCATTTACCTATACCCGAACCACAGCTGCCGAAGGTTGCACCCGACATACCGTTAAGGATATTTGACTGTATTGTAGCAGAATCGAGGTTTACATAGTTAGGATCAAGAAGTCCTTCCTTGTACCATTCATTCATCTGAATGAGGAATTCCTTATATGAATCCTCTCCCGGTCCATACACTACCTTGCCATCCTGCAGATACAAGCCGTCATATGTACCGTATGCTCCGATAAATGTTCCCCAGCCAATTCCGCTTGTATTCATCGAAAGCGGTACAGTTGCACCCTTTTGCTCCTTAAACGCACGCAGTACCTGAGTCCATTCATCAATGGTTTCCGGAGCCTCAAGTCCGAGGTCATCCAGCCAGTCTTTTCTCAAAATCGGACCTGCACTTGTGAGAAGTGAAGCATCTCCTCTGATAAACGGGAAACCGTAGTACTTACCGCTGTCTGTCTTTATGTCCTTTTCAAGCTCAGGGTGTGCCTTGATATATGCCGCAAGATTCGGTGCGTCCTTTTCAAGATCATACTCCTGAATTATACCGTCTGCAAGTGCCTTTTCAGGACCGCCCTGATAGCTTATCGTCCATGCATACTGTATAATATCCGGTAACTTGTTCTTTGCAAAAAGAAGGTTAAACTTCTCGCTTTCCTGTCCTACTGCAGGGTGGATAAACTCTATTTCACACCCTGTATTTTCCATAAGCTTTTTTGCAAACGGAGTATCTCCAAGGTTACCGGAAGTCTGCGAAACGTTAGAATCAAGTCCTAACCAATATGTAAGCTTATCACTTGATTTCGATGCTCCGCAGCCTGTAAGTGCAGTTGCCGCCAATGCTGCACTCAGCATAATTGATGTAAATCTGATCTTTTTCATAATTACCTCCTTGTTTATATCTTAAAAATTTTTTACGGTTTCTCAATCCTGATTATATCATCAGTAAGCATTTCAAACTCTGTCAGACTCTCTATCGCATAAATTTCAATGCTGTCACCACTGTCCGCAAACGGTAAAGCTATCTCTGCATTTACTGCATCACCCGCATTTATTGATACCGGCACCATCGCTTCACCCTTGCACAATGCTTCATCCCACACAGAAAGAATTATATACGCCTGAATATCTTCGGTTGATGTGAGACTTGCAGTAAGCGTATCATCATTATACTTTGTCGTGAGTAAAAACAGTTTCTGATTGCTCTTTACGGTAAATGTTGTATTCATTCCTGAACCCAGCACTTCTCCGAATGCAGTTTCAAGTGTTTCTGAAAGCTCTACATTATACTCTCTACCGCCTATAAGCACATCATCAAGACGTGCTGTTATACATTTTTCATTTTCATTGTAAAGTACTTCTTTTATACGTACTATACTATCGCCATTTTTTATTGTAATTTTGTCTGTACTGAGCGTATCAGGATTTATGCCCTCTGAAAGATATATATTTATCTCACTATCCGATGTGGTGATTTCTTCACTTCCGTCACCTGAGCCAACGGATGTAATTGTATAGCTTTCATATGCTCTTAGCTTTGTGTTGTCAAAAGCAATATAGCAGGGAACTCCATCCTTTGACGGTCCGTAAAATCTTATATAATTCAGACTTTCAAAATTCGGTTTTTCCTTAGCAAGGCTAATATTGGTTACAAACGGTACATCATTTATAAATACCGAATATACCTTGTTTACCATATCAATATCGAACTTAAGATGATTCCATACTTTTGTCTCATAATTGAGCTTTGTCTGTCCTTTGTTTATGGTTGAGCCAATAAGCATAAAATTAGAATTCTGAACCGAGCTTTCCTGCACCATAGTAAGCCTTATATAAGCATTTTCAGCAGGGTAATCACTCACATAGAAGTCAGTTTCAAATATAATATGCTCTTTACCTCTCGGATTGTGGAAGTTTACATATTCTCCGGAATCCGAGCCCAGATCCTGCTCGATTCCCAGTGCCATACTTGTTCCATGCTCACTGTCAACCTTCACAGCCTTTGAATATCCGTTTTTATGTGCTATCTGAACATAATCACTGATTTTCGTTGTACCGGTCACATAAGCTTCATAGTCCTCGCTCCATAACACTGACAATCTTTCCATGCTGACATTTGCAACATATTCAAATTTCTTGCTGTCACCTTCAACATTATATACCACAGCAGTAATATTTAATTGACCGGAACCAAACTCTTCAAAGCTGAATTCAGTTTCTTCGTCATTCGATGTCGCTGCATATTCGCCATTGACATAGAATTCAATTCGGTCAAGTCCTTTTTCTGCTGTCGCTTTGAAATTGACCGTTCTCGTCTCGTCATCGGAATATTCTCCGCTTGTTTCACCGTTGTTAAATTCTCCGGAAATTGCAATTTTTTTAGCAACCTCGAAGGTTATTCCGATTCTTTCACTTACATTACCAATTGTATCAACAAGCTCTGCTTCAACCAAATGCTCTCCGGGAGTTCCAATGTACTTGTACTCATATTCACTGCCATAATATTCTTCAGCAAGCTCGCCGTCAACATAAATATTTATCTTTTCCGGACAAACACTCTCTCCAACAAGCTTTATTAAATAGCTTTCATTCTCTTCAAGATTTATTATCGGTGAATATGTATCGCCAAAGCTTATCATCGGCGGCTCATACTGATCAGTAACATCGGTATATACCACATATTTAAAATTATCATAATACTTTTCCGATGCTACTCCCGGAGCACCAACATTATAAAGTCTGAACTCACGTATACTTCTGAAGGAAAGCCCGCTTCCATAGTTTACGTCACTAAGCTCATTCACTGCCTCACCGTCAAAAAATACCTGATATTTATTATCCGATGTAAGCATTACCTTAATATTGTGCCAGCTGTTTTTGATTTCATCTACATCAAATGTCTTTATTGTATTTCCAAAAAGCTTCAGTGCTCCATTTGTATTGAGATACATAAAATCCTGTTTATTTACCTCGCTCAGATTTCCTTCTGAATCAGAACACCAATAACGACCTACCGTAAGACGAATATTGGAGTTTAAATCTGTGCAGAAATCAAATGAAAATTCAACATATCCATTATCACCCGTGCTTGTTGATTCGGTGTCGGGAAAATCAGGATTCATTCCCGCAGTTCGTATATCCAGGTAGTTATTACTTACATCTGATGTTAATGTTGATGGTGTAGAAACTTTAAGTGCTTTATTCCCCTCATCATCAAGTCTGTCCGTCGCTCCATAGAGAAAATCATCAGTTCCGCTACCCTTTGTTATAAATAACATTCTTGTATAGCCTTCCGGAAGCCACGAGCTCATTATAGCTTCATTTGAAGAATTTGTTGTCTTGGTTGATGCGTTATTAAAATCAATATTATATACCTCTTTTCCGCCGTATATAATATCTTGATTTAAATCAACTGTCTCATCAGAGATATTTTCTGAAACAACAATTTCATTTTCAGCTTCAAGCCCGGCATCCTCAGCCTGCACATTAAGTGCAGGCATAAGTAACAAGGATGATGAAAGAAGGAATGATATTATTCTGTTTTTCATATATAATTCCTCCTTTACTTATTTCCAAGAACACGAAGTTCAAGTATATTTGTGTTTACATTCACCGAATTTCCATTTCCGGTAACTCTTAAGTATCTTGCTTTTTCAGGAGCAAAATTGTAGATATGATATCCCTCTGCTTCAAGCGGTGAGCTTCCTGCTGCCACTGTTTTATAGCTTACTCCATCTGTCGACACATCTATAACGTAATTATAGCTTCTCTTCGGAGACTGCCAGAAGCCCATTGCTATTGCACTGACTTCTTTCTCTTCACCCAAATCAACTGTTACGGACTCACCTTCATTAAGACTGGTCCATCGTGTCAGGAAATTACCGTCAAACATACTTGATGCAGGATTTTCATCCTGAAGCTGCTGCGAAACCTCATAGCTTGCAATCTCATATACAGTATGTGTTTCCCATAATTCAAGGTCTGCATCTGAATATTTAATTGAATACAATGAATACTCTCCGGTTTCATTATCTGTTACTTTAATAACAGTTTCTTCATCTGCATTCTTTGCTTCATTTAAAAATTCGTATCTTGCACCCGGCTGTGCTTCTACTGTTATCTCCGGCATTACATCCGGGTTCTTTACAACAATTTCACTGCCCATCTCAACAAGCTCACCGTCAGCATATATTTTAGCTTCCACAGTTTCCGAGCTTACTGACATAAGGCTTGCTGCCTCCGATAATGTCCACGATGATATCGGTGAAGTATTCATTGCAGATTTATCTGCAGCCTCTCCGTACGGGCTAAGCTTAACAGTTATGTTGAAATCCTTATCATCTGACACTTTAATCGCCAGCTTGGTATATTCCGAGTTAGTTGCCTGTGCTCCTGCACCAATCGGCAGCTCTACAAGCGACTTACACGGCAACGATACAAACTCCCAGTTCTTTGCATCACATTCAACCTTTACACGAAGCACCTCGCCATCCTGATAGAGCATCGCTTCATTGCCCCACAGTGCAACATCTGCCATTGTGTTCATTGTCCACAAAACATCAGTTTCTGTATTTAATGAAAGCTCGTCTCTTATAGTCAGTGATCTGTAATCATCTCCAATGTAGAAGCCACGTTCGAATTTGTCGGTCTCTGCAAACACATTACTCATATCATAGACAACATATGCACTATGGTCATTTGATGCTGACTTTGTAACCGGTGCAAATGAATCCTTTAACATCGAATCCGCATCGGCATTAACGTTCATTGTTATTGTGTTATGTGCTTCACTTCTCTTTCGATATATGTGATGCTCTGAAAGTCCTGTGTTATAATTATCCTTGCCCAAATCATGTGCCCATCTTACACCATTGATATCAAACACAAATGCTCCTGTATCATAGTGTGAATGGTATGCCCATGCAGCTCCGCCGCAAGCCGAGAAGAACATTCCGTCTTTATCTGTAAAGCTCTCTCTGATACCACAGGATTCTACACCTCTTGTTGTAACAACCTTTGGCAAGCCATCAAACTCATTTGTTGTAATATCCGGATTATAGAATAAAACATCATATATTCCGGGCTCTACTCCGTTTTCTTCTATATCATACTTTCTTAAAGAGCCTATCGCTCTGTTGTTGTAATAATGACTGAAGAACGAATACTCATCAAATGTATATTGTCCCGTAACAGCATCACCAAAGTTATTTGTGCCTTCGATTCCGGTAATACTCATTATCCAGTCCGGAGCCTCAGAAACGCCCTGATATTCAAGGATATTGAAATCATCGCCAAAGCAATTAAGTGCTGTTCCGGCGTATACTGTTAAATATCTGGTAGTGTGCTGCCAGTAATCCGGTCCTTCAACCCATGCTCCATCAGGTGCAAAGCCCTTTACTGAATATTCAACGCCTCTTATACACTTTTCAGCAACATCACTTAAATATTCAGGATCACATTCCATAAATGCACAGGTAGCTTCAAAAAGTCCGCCTATAACCCATATATTATAGTTATTTGTTGCCTTCATTGAGTACCACGCAACATTTGCTGCACAGTATGCACTGAACTGTCCGTAGAATGCACTTGCTATTGGCTTAATGCAATGTGTCAGTACAATATTTTCTATAAATGCTCTTTGCTCTTCCGTGTATCCATGATACATCCAGTCATATCCCAAAGCTACTGCCTCATTCATACAACCCGTATCAATTATATGGCTCGGATTTATATCAGGGAAAGTACCGATCATTTCAAATTCCTTGAAGGCACGGTCTACATATTTCTGATCACCTGTCATCTGATATGCAAATCCAAGTGCTGTAAATCTGTCCTGATATTTAGCGTGCACGATTGATTGCATTCTGTATGCATCCTGGTACTCATAATCTATAAACGGAGTAGAAGGATCTGCATAGACATCCGCTTCCTTAATGATAACATCTGCCCACTCTTTAAAGGTAGCATCTGTCTTGTACATTTCTCTGTATTTATCAAACTGCTCTTTATCCGCATATATTCTCGGATGTGCTGTAAGATTATCGGTTCTTTCCTTCATCATTTCCAGCAGCTCCGAAGCTGACGGTCTTTCAAAGAATACATAATCATCAAGAGCAGCAGGAATTGTTGCATGCTCTAAAGCCTGATTTGTATATGGTTTCATAACAAACCACTGATACTCATCTTCAATATCCATTTTTATCTCTTTATCGGATATGAGAATAAGTCCGTTTTTATTTGTCTTTGCAAAATACCCGTTCTCTGACGAATATTTCTTTACAGGAATCATTTCTTCCTTGTTATTAAAATTCCAACCGAGCTTTTCGGATAAAACTTGTGCCTTAACATAAATTTCATCATTTGCTTCATCATAGCTCATTGCATCCGCAATATCATACTTCTGATTATTCACCATAAGAATTTTTGCATATGCATGAACTGCAATTTTATCCTGCATATATTCCTTAACCGGCGTATCGTCGTAATAAAGACTTGTTTTAGGGTCTTCTCCGTGCACATACGGCTTTTCATATGCAGTAAATTTGCAATTCTCCATCTTTAAATCGGCCTTGAATTCACCGGTTACAAGTGATAATCTTGCAAGTGATAAGAAGCCTATATTTTTACTCTTATCTGAGCATACCATTGGTGAATCCTTTACACGCTCTTCACCATTTACATAAACACTCACCGTCTGGTCTACAAGATTGATTGCAAGCTTATAATTAAACCATTCTCCCGGTCTGACTACATTTTCAATAGTAGTTCCGTCCGACAGAACTAAATCCGAACCATTTATCACAACCGCCGGGCAATCAATGTTTCCTGTACCCGTCTGCGTATCTCTCAGCATAATAAAGTTTGCTTTCGGAATTCCGCCTTCTGTAAGGAAGTCACCCTCGAATACAAAATATTTATATGCCTGATCTGCATTACCAAGTCTGAAATGACGCTCACGCATAACTATGTCGAAATAGCAGTCATTTTTCGTAGTTTTCGTTAATTTCATCCAATTCTCATGATTCTTATTCTTAAAATCAAATCTTGGACATTCAATTGTGTTATCCTTCGGATAAAGATTTACATTCTGGAATCTGTTTTCGGATATATTCATATAATACATATTCCAGTATTCATAGCTTCCAACATAATCATCAATATCTATGTAATCATTTGATTCTGCACTTATACTTCTCAACCCTTCTGCTGCCAGAAGCTTTTCTGACTGATATGCTGCAAGATTATCCAAATATACCTTTCCCGTACCATTGGTAACCTTTATCACCATACCTGCTGCCTTACTGAAATCTCCCACTTCAATATCAGATGCAACACGTCTTCTGTTCACATATATATCGCATACATTAAGCTCCCAATCAAACTTATATGCAATATTGGTATATCTGTCACTTTGCAATGAGCCTATACGCTTATTGTCCGGTCCGTATATGACGTTATTCATAGTAGTTACCGGTATAAATTCCGTATTATCTGATAAGTATATTCCAGACCTGAAGGAAAGCTTTCCATCTGCTGCTTTTATATCAAACGATACTACAAAATCATCTGATATAGCTTTCCCGAATGCCTTTTTAATAAGCGGTATACTGCCTTCTATCAGTAATGATTTATTATTAACTCCATCTGATACGATTCTGTTTTTTAATGCGTTATCCAAGTCAATATCGTCAAGTGAGACATTCGTTACATAGTTATTAAAGGTTTCGTTAAAATACGTGTCGATGTCCTTCGCCTGTACCGGATCAAACGGAAAGCATGCTAACATCATTATCATTGCAATGGCTGATGATATGATCTTTTTCATAATTATTCCTCTCCTTTCCCGTAAACAAAGATACACTGTGTATTTGCCGTTCTCTGCTTGAGTACTATAATATCAGCATCTTGTCCGTGCGTAACATACGAACGTATATCTTCTTTATCTATACTTCTTACTGTCTGTGATTCTGTATCAAAGCGACAAATATTTGTTGTATTTATGTTAGAATTCAAAAGATTTACCGCCGAGAAATCATACTCTCCTGTTATCTCATTTACTGTTGAAGTATAATAACAGGTTTTACTTCCGTAGTTATATACCTTACCAACCTGATATGCCAGAATCGCATCCGAATAGTTATATCCCATAGGTGCACTTCGTTTATCATAATCTCGGTTATCGTCATATCTGTCGGCATTAAAGTCGAGTATAATATCATTCAGTGTATTTCCGTTTGCTCTGAATCTCACTATATCTCCTTTATCAAGAGAATCATCAGCAGGCATCAGATAATTTATATCATCCGGAAGAAAATACTCATTAAATTTACCTGATGAGAATATAGTCAATGTCTTTCCTTCTTCACCGTCTGTCACGGTGCTTACCACCTTTGAAATCATACCATAACTATAATTATTACTCATATTTGAATAGAAACTGTATGGTGAATTGTTTCTTGCCACATTATATGCAAGTAAAACCTTTGCACAGCCGTATTCATCAACATCGTATACATCAAAATACGAATACTTCGATCCCGAGTTTAATATTGAAACTGTTGTTATCTCAAATTCGTCTTTAGCCGCAGTATCAACCACGCTTTCCGTACCGTCCATTACAGGTAGCAAAAATACAGTTGCATCTGTTGCGTTAAAATTCATACCAAAGGTTCCATTGCTTCTGTATATATATTCTGTCTCGGTCCATTCGTGCTTGGTGAGGCTGTCGTTTTCATCCTTTTCCTCCATAAGCTCTTCAGTCGAAATCGTTTCCATATTAACCGTTTTAGAGGTATCAATGGCAATAACAAGTCCGTCAGAATTAAGCTTATATCTGATAAGCTGATCTTTAAAGTTCGCTCTTATGAGGTCATATGCAGCGGAAAACTTTTTTGTTTCTCCATCATATTTCAGTTTTTGAGCAAGCTCATAGTCGCTGAAGTTTCCTGATTCTGTGAAAACTCTCATCACAGCGGCTTCCTTAGCTTCATCCTTATAGAATATATTTGTTAAATATCCGTACACAAACTCCTCTGAAGCAATTTCAACATATGCAAGCTCATTATTGAAGCCTACATAATAGCTTACTGTTTTACCGGGCTTGTTAATGCTGTCGCAATAGCTCTTTGTATAAGCGCTAAGCTTATATGTTTCATCATTAATTATTATTTCATCCTCGTCTGTTACAGATACTACTCTTCCCATACCCGAAACAGGAAGAAGAATTATTTCCACAAGGGACTTGTCAAATGATTTCTTTACCTGAAGCACATCTCCCGACTCAATATCTGCCGGCTTGAGTGTTTCACCCTCAATATCATATATACTCAGCTTAATATTATCTTCATTGACTGAAATATTGTTATCTGATGAATGTGCATCCTCAATAATCTTATCTGTTGCATCAATATTCTTTACCTTTACATATGTATAATGATTTATGAAGATTACATCATACACATTATCATCATTATTATCTACCAACCTGACCGTACCCGAAGAGTTTAAAATATGGTCTTCATCAGCCTTTGTTGTCATTCCGTTATAAACTTCAAGATAATTTTCATCAATCTTAACGTCCTTTTCTTTATGACTACCCTCTTCTTCATATACCAGCCTTGAATTTTTAATGCCTGTTACGTTTTTTGAAAGAATTGTCATTTCGTTATTTCTCTTCGGATATACCGCTACAATTCCGTCCTCATCATAATAGGCAACGCAGTTCATACCAAAATATTTATCAATATCTATCTTGCTGTCATATACCTCGCCATCAACCTCTGCTGTTGAATTTCCTTTTATATAGCTATGAGATAAATCGTATGAGGTTACTGAATTTTTTGTAATGACACCTTCTGTTGAATATACACCGTGAAGTGCTGCCAGAAGAGTATCTTCTCCTGTTTTATAAGCATTTACCTTAGCTCCTATATATTCAACATCGGCAACCTCACTCATAAACATATTGTAGAGAAGAAGTGCCATATCCTCTTTTGTAACTTCTTCCTTAACCACAATATCCTCGAATAAATCCCTTTCACTTGCAATACTGATATAACCCTGAGGATAACCACCCTGTATTTCAGCCATAGATGTATATCCCAGGACTCCTACTACAATTTTTATCGCCTCATTGAGCTTAATACTGTCATTTACTCTGAAATTGTCACCCTTGCTTATAAAATCAAAGCTGAGCGCAGTTGCAACCGGCTGAGCGTACTTGCTGTTTTCAGGAATATCTACAAACCCGGTTTCTTCCGTCACCGGAACAGTTATTCCAAGTACATCCATCAAGCCGTAAATGAAATCGCCTCTGCTTACAGGATTATTATCAATCGTTTCAAAAAAATCAGTCTCACCCAGTCCCTTCAACAGAGCCTGTGCTTCCTTTGCTTCTTCTGTGGGCTCGTAAGCATCCTGTATGGTTTCTGCTTCAGTATTTTCAGCATATGTATTTATACATACTGACTGCATCATCATTCCCACGAGAAGTAAACACAGAATTTTTTTCATTAACGATCACCTCCTAAAAACGCATCAACTGTTCTGTATATCATTGTCGCAGCCTCTGCACGTGTAAGATTCCGGGCCGGTCTGAATTTTCCGGCATCGCCGGTAATAATTCCATTTGCTCCAAGCGTTGAAACACTTTCCTTTGCATAATCAGAAATTACATCATCATCACCAAAGGTCATTTCACCTTCAGGCTTGATTCCGCAATATGCAAGGGCTCTGTAAATTATTGTTGCCATTTCTTCTCTTGTTACATTGTCAGCAGGTCTGAAATATCCATTGTAGCCCTGTATTATTCCCGTATCACTCAAGCCTGTAACACAGCCCTTATACCACGCAGTATCCTCTATATCTGCAAATTCATTACTTGCTCCGTCAGATATTTTAAAAACTCTCTGTATAAGTGCTGCTGTTTCTGCACGTGAAATATTTGCTTCCGGTCTGAATGTATTATCACTGTATCCGTTTATAATTCCTCTGTTAAAGCACTCTGTAATATATGCTTCTCCCCAGTGTCCTTTTATATCGCCAAAAATAACTGTTGCTTCTTCCACTGTATTTCCCGTAAGCTCATCTGTTTTTTCTGTCGGTGTGTTGCCATATACTCCACCCGTTCCCGGTG
>JAZQHZ010000070.1:0-3416 GCA_045540855.1 Clostridia bacterium | reverse complement strand
GCACTGTATTTGTTCCGTTCCAGAACGGATTTTCATATATCAGTGCGAAGGTGGACGGATTTGTGAATTTCATATGGGAAGCACAGAGCTATAAAGAGATGAATGATAAGCTCAATGCAGAGCTTATCAGCATAAAATCATCAGTTATGGACGCTCAGAAATACAGAGAGGAAAACGAAAGACTTCACGAGCTTCTTGATTTGAAAAATTCGATGGAGGAGCACGATACGGTTGCGGCGAAGGTTATCTCGTATTCTAACAATAACTGGTACGATACAATCGAGATAAACAAGGGCAGTGCAGACGGAATCCAGGAGGGCGACTGCGTTATCACAGGCAAGGGCGTTGTGGGCAGAGTGCTTGACGTGGGTGCAAACTGGTCTACTGTGTCGTCTGTGATAAACACCGGCAGCTCGACGGGAATAAGGGTTTCAAGAACGGGCGATATCGGAGTTGTTGAGGGTGACGGCGAGCTGTGTATGGAAGGCGTGTGCAGGGTGTCGTTTATCGAAAATAACAGCGGACTTATCGTGGGTGACATATTGGAAACCTCAGGCTCAGGCGGAATATATCCGCCGGGATACGTTGTGGGCTCAATCGCTGAGGTAAAGACGGATAACACAGGAAAGCTCAGTTCTGCAATTGTAAAGCCGACTGTGGATTTTGCAAATCTTAGAGAGGTATTGATAATACAGAAATGAGAGTTTTTAAATATACAGTATGGATAATTATGCTGTTTCTTGTACAGACGGTATTTATAAATGATATAAGAATAGGTGCACTGCGTCCGGATATTATTCTGCCCTTTATTGTGGCAGTGTCGATTAAGGAGAACAGCTTTAAAACTGCGACGGGTATAACAATAACCTGTGCTTTTCTGGCAGGTGCATTGTGCGGAAAGAATTTTCCGTTTGCCGTAATTTTCTATACCTATACGTCGGCGGTGGTATTTGCAATGCGAAGAAAGCCCGCACATATGATAGCATTTCTGCGCTACGTTCTGTGGGTTATCATAGCAGCGATTCTGTCGGAAAGTATAAGCTACCTTATTTTATATATGTCGTTTGACTGGTTCTTAAAGGCAGTTATACTATATATACTGCCGTCAGCACTGTATACATTATTGGCGGCAATTGTGATTTATCCGATTATTAACATAACATTATATCCGCAGGGCAGAGGCAAGAAGCTGCTTATCGTGGACTAAGAAGGAAAGGACAAAATAATGTCAAGAGGAAAAGGCAGATTTCTGATACTTAAGATAATTACCTTTTTAATGATGTGTGCAGTTCTGGTAAGACTGTTTGCATTGCAGATTATAGACGGAGAAAGCTATAAACAGGTTGCAGACACGAGAGTAATTACAAATATTGTCGAAAAAGCACCGAGAGGGCAGATATATGACCGATATGGAGTGTCGCTGGTATCGAACAAGGTGGGATATTCGGTTGTTATGCAGCGTGCAGGTATGGATAATGAGGAGCTTAACGAGGTATTTGAACGTGTAACGGCTCTGCTCAAGGAGAATGACTGCGAATACTATGATACATTCCCACTGACTGCACCGCCGTATCGTTATGTGTTTGAGGACGTAAACGGTGAAAACGGTACGGAGGACGAAAGCGAAAAGTGGTTTGAGAGCAATGTATATCATAAGCAGCTTGACCGGGAAATGAGTGCAACTGCACTGATTGATAAATTCAAGGAAATTTATGAAATTGACACCTCATATACAGAGGAGCAGGTAAGAAGAATTATCGGAGCAAGATATGAGGCGGAGTCTCACGGGTTTTCGTCGGTTACAGCATTCACGCTTGCGGATGATGTAAGCGTTGAGGTTGTTACAAGGATCAAGGAAAGCAAGGACGATTACAAGGGGATTACAATTTCAAATTCATATGTAAGAAGCTACGATATGCCGGGAGTGGCATCGCATATTCTGGGCAGAACAGGCAGAATCAATGCCGAGGAATACGCACAGAAGAAAAAAAGCGGCTACGGTATGAATGATATGATAGGCAAGCAGGGAATAGAGCTGTGGGCAGAGAGCTATCTGCGTGGCACAGACGGAACTACGGGCATCTCAAGAGCAGTGGGAGCTCAGGACAATCCGGTATTTGACAATATTGATCCCGTGCCGGGAAATTATCTGGTGCTGACAATTGACAGCGAGCTTCAGAAATATACAGAGGACAGCTTAAAACGTACAATAGAAAGCATTTCTGCAAACGGCACCGAACGCAAGGGTAAGGACTGCAATGCAGGTGCGGCGGTATGTATTGATGTGAAAAGCGGCGATGTGCTTGCGTGTGCATCATATCCGACCTATGACGTTACAACCTTTGAAAAGGACTATGCCGACCTTGTGCTAAACGATGCAAATCCGATGTGGAACAGAGCTGTCAGCGGAACGTACAGCCCGGGCTCTACCTTCAAGCCATTGACGGCGATTGCGGCGTTGCAGTCGGGTGCAGTGGGCGTGAATGAGATAATCCGTGACGAGGGTGTATACAGATACTATGCCGACTATCAGCCTGCGTGCTGGATCTGGAATGATTATGAGGCAACTCACGGTCCTGTGACAGTGTCAACTGCACTGGAAAATTCGTGTAACTACTTCTTCTATGAAGTGGGCAGACGTATGGGAATAGACAAGCTTAACGACTATGCTCAGAAGTTCGGACTCGGTGTATATACGGGAGTAGAGCTGCGTGAGGAAGCCTCGGGACATATGGCAAGCCCTGAATATAAGAAGCAGGTGGTGGCATCGGTGACGGAGCGTTCGTGGTTCGGCGGTGATACCTTACAGGCGGCAATCGGTCAGTCATACAGCCTTTTTACGCCGATACAGCTCGCAAATTATACTGCAACAATCGCAAATGGCGGAACGAGATACAAGGTTAATCTTATAAAGAGCATCCGCTCGTCCGTAGACGGAAGCGTTGTGAAGGAATTTGCACCGCAGGTTGAAGAGAAGATTGATATGAGCTCAAGGGCGTTAAATGCAGTAAAGGACGGAATGAAGAAGGTTACCGACGAGGGTAGTGCAAGGGACATTTTCTCAGGCTATTCAATTGCGGTAGGCGGAAAGACGGGTACTGCACAGATTGCGAACGGTTCAAACAATGCCCTGTTCGTGGCATATGCCCCGTTTGACGATCCGCAGATTGCGGTTGCGGTTGTGCTTGAGCACGGCGTTGCCGGAACGAATGCGGCGTATGTGGCAAGAGATATTTTTGATAAATATTTCTCGTCAGATAATGACAACGGCGATTTTGTCAATAGTGCGGTTAATTCTTCACAAAATTACGGTGCGATTTTACCGTAAGAGAAGTCTGTAATGATAATATAGTACACAAAAATGCTTAGATTGTTTAAAAAATGCACAATCTAAGCATTTTTATTGGTAAAAATGT
>JAZQHZ010000069.1:0-9384 GCA_045540855.1 Clostridia bacterium | reverse complement strand
AGGCTTCTCCTTGAGGAGAGGCTCCGCCGCAGGCGGTGGTGAGGTGTAGGATGCGAAGCATCCGTCGGATTTTCCACCTCATCCGGCACTTCGTGCCACCTTCCCCTCAAGGGGAAGGCAACGCCGCTAAACAATAATTTACCTCACATTTAAAAAAATTGGTTATTTATCACATATTTGTCCCCGATTTTGTAACAAAAATGTAAAAACAATTTTTGCGAAATACTTGACACAAAACGAGAATAGTGATAATATATATATGATAATAAGCAAAAAGGTAGAGGATGCGTTGTCTATCAGTAGGCTTTTTGAGATTTACGCAAATCTTTGATAAAAGCCAAAAGGAGCCGACGCCGAAGCATTTTCCCGTGCGTAAGGAAAAATTGCTGGGCATACTGTTAAGAGCAGTATGACTGTCATCATTTCTGATGAAGAGCTATGATGGGGAGCTATCGCGAAATAATTAAGTTTATTCAAGCAGTAGCCCTATAACTTTAGGCTGCTGCCTTTTCTTATTTATAAAAAATAAAGGAGAGTTTCACTATGAAAAACAATTACAAGGTAGGAATTATCGGTGCCACAGGTATGGTTGGCCAGAGATTTATCACTCTTTTAGCAGACCACCCGTGGTACACAATCGAGGTGCTTGCAGCTTCACCGAGAAGTGCGGGCAAGACATATACAGAGGCAGTAGGTGCAAAGTGGGCAATGAAAGAGGAAATTCCGGCATCTGTTAAGGATATGGTTGTAATGAACGCAACTGAGGACGTTGACAAGATTGCATCAATGGTTGATTTTGTATTCTGTGCAGTAGATATGAACAAAGACGAAATCAAGGCTCTTGAGGATCGCTATGCAAAGGCAGAATGCCCGGTTGTATCAAACAACTCAGCTCACCGCCACACACCGGACGTTCCGATGATTATTCCGGAAATCAACCCGGAGCATATCGAGATTATTGCTTCACAGCGTGAGAGACTCGGCACAAAGAGAGGCTTTGTGGCAGTTAAGTCAAACTGCTCACTCCAGTCATATCTTCCGGCAATGGCTGTAATCAATCAGAAGTACCCGATTGACAAGGCACTTGTTACAACATACCAGGCAATTTCAGGTGCAGGTAAGACATTCGAGACCTGGCCGGAGATGGTGGATAACTTAATCCCGTACATCGGCGGCGAGGAGATGAAGTCAGAGGTTGAGCCGAACAAGATTTTAGGCTCAATTGAAAATGGCGAAATCGTTCCGTCAACAGCACTTGCAATCGAGTGCCAGACATACAGAGTTCCGGTTTCGGACGGTCACACAGCTGCAATCTTCTTCAAGTTCAAGGACGGCGTAGCAAAGCCTTCAGTTGAAGAGATTGAGGATATGTGGAGAGGCTTCAAGGGCGTACCGCAGGAGTTAGAGCTTCCGCACGCACCGAAGCAGTTCTTACACGTATTCACAGAGAAGGATGAGCCGATGCAGCCGCAGATCAAGACTGCACGTGAGGTAGACGGCGGAATGGCAATCTCATGCGGACGTTTGAGAGAGTCAACACAGTACGACTACAAGATGGTTTCAATGAGCCACAACACATTAAGAGGTGCAGCAGGCGGTGCAGTTCTCTTAGCAGAGTTATTGACAGCAAAGGGATATATGGACTGATAGCATAAGAAATTTTTAATTCCTTATGCTTAGATAAGAGAGAATAGATAAGAGATAAAAGATAATAGATTTCTTGTCTGTTCTTAAATATCTATTATCTATTCATTATTATCTATTATCTAAGCTTGCAAAGCAAGCGTAAAAGGAAAGGAATGATTTGTATGGCAAAGACATTACCGTTTACCGGTGCGGGCGTTGCTATTATTACTCCGTTCGACGGTTATAAGACAAATTATGATGAGCTTGGCAGAATTATTGAGGATCAGATTGCCGGCGGCACTGACTCAATCGTAATCTGCGGAACAACAGGCGAGGCATCAACTATGCCGGATGCAGAGCATCTTGCGGCTATTGAATATACAGTTAAGAAGGTTAACGGCAGAGTTCCGGTCGTAGCAGGCACAGGCTCAAACGAGACTGCACACGCAATCGAGCTTTCAACAAAGGCTCAGGAGTTGGGTGTTGATGCGGTTTTAACCGTTACACCGTACTATAACAAGGCTTCACAGAAGGGACTTGTAAAGCATTTCAGTGCAATTGCAAATTCAATTGATATCCCGGTTATTTTATATAACGTTCCGTCAAGAACAGGCGTTAATATTTCAATCGGTGCATTGAAGGAGCTTGCAAAGGTGGAGAACATCGTGGCTATCAAGGAGGCTTCGGGAAATATCTCATACACTGCTCAGGTAGCGGCAGAGGTGCCGGAGTTATACATCTATTCGGGTAACGACGATATGATAGTGCCGATAATGTCACTTGGCGGCAAGGGCGTTATAAGCGTTGTTTCAAACGTGATGCCTAAAGAAACTCACGATATCTGCCGGTATTGCTTAGACGGCAACTACGATGCTGCACGTGAGCTGCAGCTGAAGATGCTTGATTTAATCAACAATTTATTCATTGAGGTTAACCCGATTCCGGTTAAGACAGCGATGAATTTAATGGGCTACAATGCAGGCAATCTGAGACTTCCGTTATGTGAGATGGAGGAGAAGAACCTTGAAATTCTGAAGGGTTCGATGAGAAATTTGGGACTGATTAAATAAATAAATTAATGTTTAACGGTGTAAATAGGAATGATGGTTGTAGGGGCTGATGCCCTCATCAGCCCGCAAAATTATACCAAATTTGCCCATTGTTACGCCGTTGGCATAACAATGGCGGGACGTTGAGGGCAACGTCCCCTACACCTGTCATTTAAATTTTGTAGAACTAAACAACAATTTACAAATAAAAGGAAACGAAACAATGACAAAAATAATTATGAACGGCTGTAACGGCAAGATGGGTCAGGTTATTACCCGTCTTGTGGCAGAGGATAACGATGCACAGATCGTTGCAGGCTTTGATATAAACGATTCGCTTGCAAACACCTATCCGGTGTTCACAAATCCGGCGGATTTTACGGGTGAGGCTGATGTTGTGATTGATTTCTCGCATCCGTCAAGCCTTACGGGAATTCTGGATTTCTGCAAGGCGAGAAAGCTCCCGATTATTATCTGCACCACAGGTCTCACACCTGAGCAGAAGGAGGAGTTCTCTGCCGCAGCAGAGGAAATTCCGGTGTTCTTCTCGGCAAATATGAGCCTTGGAATTAATCTCTTAATTGAGCTTGCGAAGAAGGCGGCGAAGCTTTTAGAGGGCAATTTTGATATTGAGATTGTGGAGAGACATCATAATCAGAAGATAGATGCACCGTCAGGAACGGCACTTGCAATTGCAGAGGCGATTGACGAAACGCTTTCATACCCTGCCGAGTTCGTGTTTGACAGACATTCGGTACGCAAGAAGAGAAAGTCAACGGAAATCGGAATCAGTGCAGTAAGAGGCGGCACAATCGTAGGAGACCACGAGATAATTTTCGCAGGAAATGACGAGGTTATCGAGCTTAACCACCACGCGGCAAGCAAGGAGGTTTTTGCAGTGGGAGCGATTAAGGCGGCAAAGTTTATGTGCGGCAAGGCAGCAGGAATGTATGCGATGAATGATTTAATTGCAGAATTTTGACAAAAGCGGACGTAAAAAGTCCGCTTTTTGTTAGAGTATAATTATTAAATGTACTTGAGAAAATTATTTAATTATGATATTATAAATGTAGCAGGGAAACAACTTGGTTGTTTCCGCAGACAGTGTTATAAAAAATTGAAATAACCGCTTATCTTACGGAAATATCTGATAAGCGGTTATTTCTTTATATGCAGAATAATTATCATTACTATTAAAGCAAAGGAAATAATTTCTTCCATACAAACCACCTCCTTTCGAAGGTGTCGGAAACAACCGCCGTCATTTTCCTGCTACATCGTTGATTATACCATAGTGTGCTTTTTTTGTCAATATTTGTAATTAAATTGAAAAATGTACAGAACATAAAAACGGGGCTCGTATGAGCCCCGTTTCTGAATTACTGTAATTTAATAATTTCTGACATACTAACGTTTACTGACTTTGAACCATCCGGCACGTTTGCAGATTTTGTTGCATGAACCTCCGAAGTTGTCAGAATATCCTCTTCAACATAGGCAAGAAGAGAAATTTCCGGATTTAAGTATTCTTTCTTCATCATGTTATTCCCTCCCTATTATTCTACATCAAAGCTCATATCATCGTCGAGCTCAAGGTATTCTGATTCGTCGATTTCGGCATCCGCCTCAAATTCGCCTGACATAAATGCTGCTGTTGCCTGCGGCTGCTTGAGATAAACGTCTGTTAATTCGTAGCCCGGTGCATCCTCTAATACTACGATTGCAAAATTGATTTCGCCCTCACCTGAGAACTGAGTTAAATCATTATCTCCTGTTGTATAAGTTGTTAAGAAATCTGTAAATAATATGCCGTCTGTCGTTGTTGATGAAACAGTGTTATCTTCTTCTGTTATGTTATATGTAAAGAATATATTTGCATTTTCCCATAATGAGAAGTCAATCTTTTCAAATACCCATGTGTTTTCAAGGGCAGTTGTTGTAACAACGATTGCGGCACCGTCAGCATCAACAACGATTGAGTATGTACCGTCTTCGTTAGCTGTTACAGCTTCGCCGTCAACTGTTACGCCTGTTACTTCATAACCAAGGTCAGCTGCTACTGTTGCTGTATATGTATTCTGTGCAATATATCCTTCTTCAATACCTGAAACTGTTGCATTAGGTGCATCAATTGTTACATTTGCAGCCTTTGTGTACATTGCAATGTTTGTTGCAATAGCAGAACCAAAATACTGGATATTCTTTAATTCTTTATCTCCAAGATTTCTGGCACTAATCTCTCTTCCGCCACTGGTCTTGCTCGTATCATTTGACGGATATCTTACTCTTTCTCCCTGATTAAATGCACTTGTATCTGAATCAACTGTTGTTGCTTCAAAAATTGAAGTTCCTAATCCCGGATCTCCTGTGACATTTGTTTTAATTGTAATATGTACCCAATGATTTGCTTTGAACTTACAGTATGCATCTGATGAGTTCATATTATATGCACCGCCACCACCGGTTACATACTGCATGATTACCCATTCACTATTCTCTGCTGAATAGAATCTGTATTCTGCACCTATATTACCATTGCTCTTATATATAAATCCTGAAGTAGTTCCTGATGGAACATAAACATCAAATTCAAGCATAAGAGTTTCACCCTTATTTTGCTGCTTAGTAATATATACCTCTGATGCGTTTTTAACATATCCATTAAACGGTGTTATTATATCAATACCCTGATATTCAATATCTCTTACTCTGCTTAATGTTACTGTCTTTGATGATGAAACAGAAGTATCTTTAACTGATGTAGCTGTCACTGTATATGTACCTGCTGTTGCAGTGTGATTGATTGTAACAACTCCATCTTCAACTGTTACTCCACTGTCTGCCGGAGATACTGACCATGTTGTTTCTTCACCCGGAATCTCTATATTTTCCTGGTCTAAAACGGAAGCAGTATATGTAATAGTATCTTCAAATTCTGCATAACCTGTGTAATCATCACCTGTAATTGCAACCGATGTTACCACTGCTTCATATGAAAGCTTCTCAAGCTGAGCAGTAATATTCTGAGCAGAACCTGATACTGTGAATGTTCCGCTTGATGTGTCTGTTGCTGCTGTACCATCCATTAATACAGAATATGTATAATTACCATCCGGCAACGATAACACTACCTGACCGTTTGCATCAGTTGTTAATGTCTTTGCTCCTAATGTTACACTTGCACCCTCAAGAGCGTTTCCATTTGTATCAGTAACTGTAATTGTTGTTTCTGAACCTGTATCTTTTGCTACTGAAATATTATCTAAAAATGCATATCCATATTTCCAATTAGTATTAGGATAATATAAATATTTTAAATCTTTTGCATCTATTGTGCCTGTATAACTTGTAATTGTTGTGGTACCATCTGATGATGTAATCTTTGTATCAATAGTTTGATTGTAGAAGTTTATATCCGCTGTAACCTTATAAACTGTTCCAAAAGAAGTACTTTGCTGGTTTGTATTATTTATATTTAAGAATGATGAACTTCTTGTACCTGATGTTACATAAAAAATCGGTGTAAGTTCACTATCTGCAAATTGGATTACTACGTTTGAATTACCACTTGATGCCACCTGATGTGGTTCAATATCATAAGAAAGAGTAATTGCTCCATCCGTAACTTCACCAATTTCCGCAGTATATCCTAAATATCTACTTGATCCGCTACCGCTTGAACCTAACTTTAAAACTTTACCGTTTGCATCGTCTGTCATTGCTGTTGCACCATTTGATGAAGCAGCGTTAACAGAAAATGTTGTGTGTGATCCTTTTGATGTCGTAGTTAATGAATTTCCATCACTGAAATCAATTGTTAACGGTAATGTCACCGCCGCCTCACCTACGGTCGCAAACGCACCAAAAAGGCTTACCGACATTGCCAGTGCGGATATTGCACTGACTATCTTTCTAAATTTCATATTTAATTCCTCCCTATACATTTCTGCGATACTGTCAGAGAAGCCGAAAAATTTTTTATGTTTGTACGAAGTACAAACATAAAGGGATATCCCTTTAGCCACCAACACCGCATAAATATACTAATATACTATACATAACTATTATATCATCACAAAATTAAAAAATCAAGTGTTTATTTGGAAAAAGGATGGAAAAACTGTAAAAAGCAGATAATTTCGTGCATTTGAACAAAAACGGGTGGTGGTTTATATTAAAAAAATAAACGCAATGCGGTAGTTTGGGCTGTTGTTTAGGTGATTTTTTCTATTGAAATGCGACGGTGGATGTGGTATAATGATAAAAATGTGTTAAACAAATTTGTGGTTTGTCGGGATAAATTTGTAAACAGGAATGTAGGGGACGATGCCCTCATCGTCCCGTCATTGTTACGCCGTTGGCGTAACAATGGGCAAATTTGGTATAATTTTGCGGGCTGATGAGGGCATCAGCCCCTACAATCATAAATTTAAACACCCCAACAAACCCAAATTTAATGAAAGGAAAAACTATAATGCGAAAACTTCTTGCTCTGTGGGCAGGCAAAGCTGTGCTTGCCGCCGGAAAAATTCTTAAAAAGCGGACAAGCTCCGCTCCCGGTGAGTTCGCTCTGCGGATTTGCCCCGATTTTATTAAAGACATCAACAAGCACGTGAAAAAAGGCATCATCGTGACCTGCGGTACTAACGGAAAAACTACCACTAACAACCTTATGTGCACCGCTCTTGAGGCGTTGGGCTACAAGGTTATGTGTAACCGCATCGGTGCCAATATGACAAGCGGCGTGGCTACCGCCTTTATTGAAGCGGCGAACATCTTCGGCAAGGCAAACGTGGATTATGCCTGCTTTGAGGTGGATGAGGCGTATACGCCCATTATTTTCTCGCATTTCACGCCCGATATGCTTATCGTGACAAACCTCTTCCGCGACCAGCTTGACCGCTACGGCGAAACCGACACCACCTCGGCGAAAATCAAGAGTGCAATTGCAATGGCACCCTCAATCAAGCTTGTTCTGAACGGTGACGACCCGCTTTGCGTGCAGTTCTCGCTTGCGGAGAATGCAAAGAGCTTTTTCTACGGCGTATGCGAGCAGGTGAACAAGGACGCAGTCGCTCCGAAGGAGGGCAGATTCTGCCCGGTTTGCTCATCAGAGCTTGGATATGACTATTACCATTACAGTCAGCTTGGTATTTTCAAGTGCCCGTCGTGCGGATTTGCACGTCCGGAAATTGACTTCAAGGTAAGCGGCGTAAAGCTTGGTTCACCGATGGAGTTTGACATCAATTCACAGCACGTGGAAATCAATCAGAAGGGCTTTTACAACATATATAATATGGCGGCGGTATACGGTGCTTTAAACGTTTTGGGCGAGAACAGCGATAATTTTGCAAGGCTTCTGAGTGCGTATGTGCCGCAGGTGGGACGTATGCAGGAGTTTATGCTCAAAAAGCCGGTAATTATGAGCCTTTCAAAGAATCCGGCGGGCTTCAATCAGGCGATTGAGACGGTGAACACCGACACACGCAAAAAGGACATCATAATTGCAGTGAACGACAACGCCAGCGACGGTCAGGATGTATCGTGGCTGTGGGATGTGGAATTTGAAAAGCTTGAGAATGACACTCTTTCGACACTCAGCGTATCGGGAAAGCGTATGTGGGATCTGAATTTGCGGTTCAAGTATGTGGATATCAAGGTGGATGCGACGGAATCGGATATGGAAAAGCTGATACGTGCGGCACTTGACACCGATTCCGAGGTAGTGTATGCAATTGTGAATTACACAATGATGTATCCGACGGAGGAAATCCTTAATAAAATTCGGAATTAAGGATATTTTTCGCCTTCGGACGAAAAATTATTTTAAAGAGAGGACATTTATAATGAATATAAAAATTCTACACCTTTATCCCGACCTGCTTAACCTTTACGGTGACAAGGGTAATATTGAAGCCTTGCGGCACCGCCTTTTGTGGCGTGGAATTGACGTGGAGGTAGTGGAGTGCAGAGCAGAGGACGAGGTTGACCTGAGCGATATTGATATAGTATTTTTAGGCGGCGGCTCGGACAAGGAGGAGCAGCTTGTCTGCACGAAGCTGTGCCGTTATGCCGAGGCACTCCGCAATTACGTGGAGGACGGCGGCTGTCTTGTTGCGGTATGCGGCGGCTATCCGATGCTTGGCAAGCAGGAGAACGGGCTTGGCGTGCTTGATATTTACACCGAAAGCACCGATAAGCGGTTTACGGGAAATGTGGTGCTTGATTCTGACCTTGTTGATATGAAGATAGTGGGCTTTGAAAACCGTGCAAGCCGCACCACTACGGGCGATTATGCACCGCTCGGCATCAGAGATAACGGTGAAGCGGAGGGAATAATCTACAAAAACGTGCTTGCGACATACCTGCACGGACCGTTGTTCCCGAAGAATCCGCAGCTATGCGATTATGTGCTTGCAAACGCACTGAAGCGGAAGTATGCAGATTTCGAGGGCTTATCAGAGCTTGACGATACGGCAGAAATTACAGCGAACGAATATGTATCAATTCGGAATTCGGAATTCGGAATTCGGAATTAAGGAAAAAATTCGTCCTTTCGGGACGAATTTTCAGACTGTAGACAAAATGGTCACACGCATTAACAGCGATGTGACCATTTCGTTTATTATATCAAAAATATGCCTTATTTTCTTGATTCCTTTCAGATTATCATAGTATATTGCAGGTAATAACCCGTTTTTTGCTTTCC
>JAZQHZ010000068.1:0-22788 GCA_045540855.1 Clostridia bacterium | reverse complement strand
AAGGTATCAAGATAGCCTGTTTCGAATAATTCGAGAGCTTTCTTTTTGCTGATTTTTTCTTCTTCATGTGCCAGTACAGAAGAATCTGTTATTCTTAATTTATTTTCAAGTGCCATAAAACGTCCTCCTTACTCTTTGAATGTCAGGAAGCTTTCAAGCTCTTCTGGATACAGCCCCATAAATTCAACCAACGGTTTCGTATCTTCATTTTGGATAAGAAGAAGGATAATGGTTATAAAATTGCTCCATGTAAGCTCCTTCTTATGGTTTTCTATATGATTAAGTGTGGTTTTAGTAAGTCCTATACGCTGTGCAAATGTATCCTGCGTAGCTCCAAGCTTTGCACGGAAAACCGGCAGATTTTCTGCCAAAGTGGATATGAGCTCTGCACGCTTATTTTCAGTTATTGCTTCGCACATACTGATCCCTCCGATAATAGTTTGAATAATACCTTAATTATACCATGTTTTATATAACAAATCAATGATTTTGTAATAAAAAGTGAAGAAATTTCACTTTTATACTTAACCATCAATCAAAAAATGATTTATGACTTGATTTTTGATTGATGGAATGGTATAATGGAGATAGGAGATGATATATGTGAAAAATAAAAAACCACCATTTGAAATAAACGAGAGAATAATGGCGGATGTAATAGAGATTGCAGAGCTTGTCGGTAGAGTAAGTGTAGGAAGTCAGATATCTACAAATCCGACATTACGCAGAACAAACCGTATCCGAACCATCTATTCATCGCTTGCAATAGAACAGAACACACTGGATATAGAGCAGGTTACAGCGGTATTATCCGGTAAGCGTATTATTGCACCACCGAAAGACATTACAGAGGTACAGAATGCTTATGAAATTTATGAGTGTATGG
Organism: Clostridia bacterium; assembly: GCA_045540855.1. Lineage (GTDB taxonomy): Bacteria > Bacillota > Clostridia > UBA1381 > UBA1381 > UMGS1958. Next base: position 21,902 of record JAZQHZ010000068.1, on the reverse strand, counting down.
ATAGCTTAAATCCTTATTCGATAGATGACCTTTTAAACGCTCACAGTGTTATGGTAAAGGGGCTCGTTCGTGAAGCCGGCGAATTCAGGTCGCGTCCGGTAGGAGTGGTTGACAGCGAAGGAAATGTACTGCACTTTGGGACACTACCTCAATATGTACCGAAGCTTGTGCAGGAGCTTATGGATTGGGTAGAGGAAAGTGAAATTCATATGCTGATAAAAAGCTGTGTGTTTCATTACGAATTTGAACTTATACACCCATTTGCGGACGGCAACGGCAGAATAGGCAGGTTATGGCATACCTTGCTACTGTCAAAGTGGAATCCGATATTTGCGTGGTTACCGATTGAGTCTATAATACATGACAATCAGCAAGAGTATTATAATTCAATAAATATATCCAACAGCAAAGGCGAATCGACTGCATTTATTGAATTTATGCTGTCGGTTATAAAGCAGGCATTATCAGAGGTTAGAGAAGTACCAATGGCGGCGGCAAGCAGTAAAGCGGACGTAAGACTTGGTAAAATTTATGAGTTCCTTGAAATAAATGATTATATTATGAACAGTGATGTTCAGGAGCTTCTTGATGTTTCATCTGCAACTGCAACGAGAATATTAACAGCATTTGCTAAGTCAGGTAAACTCAAACGAGTGAGAATAGAAAGTCACTGGGGATATGTGAAAGGATAGTAGAGTGGATTTTGAAAGAATTTTAGCAAAAAAGAAAAAGCTTGAACAAAGTCAGATTGGTACAGAAATGCTCAATGCATATGAGGAGACTTTTGAGAAAAAATTTATTTACGATTCCTGTTCGATTGAAGGTAATTCGTTGACCTTTGAGGAAGTAAAAAAGATATTAAAATCTGTTCCGAATGAATAAAATCAAATAAAAATAAAACCACTCCCAAAGCCTGATATTTACTGGCTTTGGGAGCATTTGTTTGAAACAGTAATTTCGGTGAAGCCTTGAACAAACTCCAGGAGAAAACTATGCGTAAGGGATGTAAGCTTTAAGCGATTGATATAAAACTATATGCCGCAGGGGTTTACCTGCGGCATATTTGTGATAATTTATTTTTTAATAAGTTTATATCCGTTCATAATAAAAGTGATTATTTCCTTGGATCTGACACGCATACCGACAGACTTTATCACGTTTTTTATCATATCTTCAGATATGTCGGGAATGTATCGTTTCAGACGCTTATCAAAATCAAGAAGCTCATTAAAAAGCCGGATAAGCAGGTCATTCTTGCGAGTGATGTTTTTAGGATATCCTCTTGAAATAAGCGCCATATTATTATCGAAATTTGGTGCCAAACCTAAAATCTCTCCAGTATCAATATCTCTCAGGATTCCGAAATTGAAGGTGTGCCTGTCAGGGTTGGCGCAGATTGTATCAAGAAATAACATTCTGACATAATCGCCGACAGCATCGGGACATATCGATCTGAGCATATCCACTGTTGCGATATAGTCCTCGCAATCTTTCATAAATGAATATGCCGGCTCAAAATTAACAAGGGCATTATCTGTAAAATCCTTTGTCTTTATGATTCCTTTTCCGCGCTTGTATTCAGCCATATTAAAGCCCAATTCAATACCAAGGTGATATATGAAAAGCTCAGAAAACATTTCATCGTGATTTGCCTTTTTATACATCCACCACTGACCGCCTTTAAGCTTCCAGCACTTCTCAAAGCTGCCGATGTTGGTAAGTTCGGGTGTTTTTGATGTTTTGCTGTTAGCTGCTTTATTAAAACTGTCATAATTACCGGTCAAGGCAAGGTTTGAGAAATAATCGTTATCAAACCTCACATCAGAATATTTGAGCTTTGAATCTAATGGCTTTATCCAATAGCAGTCCGTAATCGTTACAGCGTTTACAGATGTAACTGTTGATATATCGTCTTTTTCAGTGAGTCTCAGAGCCTTTTTCAGTAGTCTCGAATTTGCCCGGTGACAGTCAATGGCTCTTGTTTCAAGCCATTTATTTGCATCTTTTGAATTTACTAATAACAACGGAAGCAGTGCTTCATTTATTATCTCAAGCTTGCCTGACTGCCACTTTGCGGCAATCGTATCTTGACTCATAATATAAAAATCCATATAAGCACCTCCTGTTTTATGGTTTCATTTTGCTCCATGAAAGAGCATTCTCAATTCGCTCTGTCAGTTCATTATACTGTCGCTCAGACAAATATTCCTTGACTTCAGTTAAATCAATTGTCGTGAGCTGGTCTGCAATATCCTTGTGATTGGCGATAAAACGCTCACAGAGCTCGTCAAGTGGTAAAGACGCTGAATTACCTATTGTCATTCTTGAAAGTCCCAGAAAGCCTTCCTGGAAGGCTACATTGTGGTCATAGCATGGCGAAACAGACTCAAATTCAAATGTTTCACTGTCATATAAAAGTCCGTAGTTATCATCGTGCAAGTCGGGATTGGCGATGATGTAATTGAAAATGTACATTCGCTGTAACTGTTCAATTATGTGCTGATATTTGGCGTCCTTAACCAGAATATTGTATATTTCATCCGTTGTATCAAAATATGTTTTCAGCTCACTTGCATGTATCAGCGAAGTGGAATAGTCGGTAAAAATTTTAATTTTTACATATTCACCCTCAAGCTCACATTCGGCAACATTTATTCCAAGCTGTTTGCCGATAAGATATGCCGGATATTCTAAAATTGCGTCCTTTTTCAGCTTGTAAATATATCCACCCATTACGGCTTTCGGGAAATATCCCTTTGTGGTAAAAAGTGAAGTAAAACCTTTTAATAAGTCTGCATTGTCTGCTATCTCTCCGGTTAAAGCAACGTTATTCAATGAAATATTATCGTCCCTTAAACGCTTCAACTCTGACCAGCCAGCAACAGAGTCCCTTGTTTTAATCCAAAAATTATCAGTGAATGAAATGCCGGAACTGTCTTTTATAATCTTATCCTTGTCTCTGCCTACTTTGCGTGCGATATATACCATATTCATATAAGTACGGCTAAGGTTATTCACTCTGTCCGACAGCCATTCAAAAACAGAAACGGCTGAAATCCTCTCTTTATTTCTGAGTCCGAACGGAAGCAGATTTTTATTATAGATTTCTATTTCGTCTGATTCACGGTTAAATTCAAGAACAGGAGTGTCCTCGTGCATTATTGTATATCTTTTAACCTTTTCTTTTGCAGGTCCTGAAATTGTTGCAATCACAAAATGCACCTCCTAATTCTCAAGTGATATTTGTAGCACCCTACGTTTATATACAAAAATCCAATTATAATTATATCGTATTATTTTAATTTTGTCAATGATTTACGGGGATTTGCATGCAATGCGAGTTGAGGTGTTTAAAACATATTAAGGAAAAACGGCACTGCTCAATAGTTACAGCAGTGCCGGAGTTGAAAAACTAGGAAAGCTCAGACGACTGATATTTTTCCCATCTTTGAGACGTTATCTATTAAATTAAGTACCATCCATACTTTTTGGCGTTTTTCTTGTTTCTTTAAAGCCTTCTGTTTCTTTCGCTGACGTTTTGTGCTTTTTCGAATCTGATGACCGGTGGTATAACCGACTAAAGGATTTTTGAGTCTGTAGTCATCGTGGTTGAGGATATATCGGAAATATCCCATAATAGTGTTAGATTTCACATTTTGATGATGGTAACCGGGAACTGATGAGTTACGGGGATTTATATGTATATTCTTGTGATATAGTTGGATTTTTTTGCTTTCTGTAAGCAGTATTTTCCAAGTACTATAATTAGTTTGTATCTCTAAAAAATCGCCGTTTTTGAAATATGAAATCTTGTGCTTTTGAGAATATTCCCGTAGACCTTTTGACTCAGCACGTAGTTTTTTACAAAGCGGTGAACAGCATGAGCAAAACTTATAACCGTTGTTTCGTGCTTCGTCAATAGTGTGGAAATATCTGATATTTTGTTTCTTCATCAGTTTAACTTTATAGCAGTGCTGATTGTGAAAAACTTTATTCCTGGATTTTATGCTGCAACAAAACACAATGTCACCAACTTTCTTCAAGCGTATTGATTTATCTGTATGATATCATGCTGTTTATTTGAAGTCAATATTTGAAAAGAAAAATTTTTGTGGTAAAGCAGTATTTCGGACAGTACTGTACGTTATTTAGGACAGTAAGGTGAATATTGACCCAAAATAAACATTTTCTTCGTAAGGTGTATTGAATATTATTGGAATAAATGATAAAATGATATTAACATAGTATTACGAGGATAGAAGGTGCAAAATCTTGGATGACGTAAAGAGAGAATTATTCAATCAAATAGAAAAGTTAAATTTTGAAGAAAAGAGGCACACTCAAAGAAGCTCCGTTTTGGAGAGACGGAATGACACCGGAAGAGTATGATGAAGAAAACATATATTTGCAAAGACATTGGGACAAGTATATGAATAATACTTATGTTCCTATTTGGAAGCAGAAGGAGCTTTGATATGGTTACGTTTAAATTAGTAGAAGAAAACCGTCATAGCCTTGTTTATCATTATTTTCCTGAGGGTAAAGAAAATAATGAATTTGGCGTTATAGTCGTTGATAAAGAGAAAAATCAGATATGTGTAAAACACTTATCGCCAAAGGATTTTATGAGAACAGAAACCATAGCAGAGCAAAATGAACTGAGAGATTCCGTGAATGAGATGCGAAAAATAGAAGGGCTTGGTGAACTTAGCGAGGAAGAATGGCCGATTGCCACAGAAGATATTGTCATTAGATTTTTTTGCGGATCATGCCATGAATAAAATTTGGGATGGATATGTTAAGGGTGACGTTTTGCAAAGCGGTACAGTGATGTGGTATTAATAAATTTACGAAAGCACTTGGGTAGTATAGCAAGAAAAATTATTGGAATGGAAGCATTATATGGAAGGGATGGTAATGACTAAAGATACTTTTGTTATGTGCGGAGATCCATCGCTTGATTTAACAATTGAAAAAGTTAAGGAAATATTTGATGAAATTAGCACTGAAACCGAACTCGCCGACTTGTTTGCTGTGGTTCATAATAAAGCCTGGTGGATAGAGGATGAAATGTATGATTTTGATGAGGGTACAGAAGAATATATAAAAGCGGTAGAAAGAACTAATATGTGGTTTTCTTTGGCAGATAAATTAAAAGATGAAATTTTTTGTATTTTAAAAACTGAGGGTGTTGAAATACCGGCTAAGGGACAAATTGTGGTGTTAGAGCCTTTTATGAAAAGAAACGGTTTCCGAGATGGACAGGGTTGGTGGATAAAAGAATGATTTTTTTGCTCTGAGTGGACGTTGCTATCGCCAAAAAGAGTACTATCTAAAAGTACTGGCTCTATAAATCAAGATGTGTCGAAGAAAGAGGTATATACCATAATGATAAAAGAAATATACTTAAACAGCACAAAAATCCAATATGACCTGCAATATAAAAAAGTCAAAAACATCAACCTTCGTATAAAAGCTGACGGAACGATTCGCGTTTCAGCGAACAAGAGAGTTCCGCAAAAAGTTATTGATGAGTTTATATTATTAAAGGCGAATTTCATATTGAATGCCTTGGAGAAGTACAAAAATAAGACAGAAGTACAGCAAAAACAATATTTTGCTGAGAATGAGATTTGTGATATTATAATCTGGATTTGTGAAAGAGTATATCCATACTATGAGAAGCTCGGAATAAAATATCCGCAAATCAAATTTCGTAAGATGGTATCACGTTGGGGCAGCTGTCATCCTACAAAAGGGATTCTGACATTTAACACAAATCTTATGTTCGCTCCGGTTGAATGCATAGAATATATTGTGTTACATGAGTTCACACATTTTCTGCAAGCTAATCATTTAAGTCGATTTTATGAAGAATTAGTTAAAGTGTGCCCTGATTGGAAGATATGCAGGAAGAAATTGAAAGAGGTATCTATAAGGCAATAGCAAAACCTTAAAATTCCAGAAAAACACTGCCTTCACAGCTCATTCCTTAAATTACCAATTTCGGTGAAGCATTAAACAAACTCCAGGAAAAGACTATGCGTAAGGGTTGTAAGATAAAGTAATAATTATACTAAAAGGCACTGCTCGTCCAATGGACGGCAGTGCCTTTGCTTGTTTTTACTATCGCATATCACAGCGTTTGGTTGAAGCTGATACTTTATAAAGGAAATTTTTGCGGTAAAGCAGTGTGTTGGGCAATACTGTACGCTATTTGGGACAGTAAAGTAAATATCAGCCTGATGTGCGGATTTTTTTACGCAAGATGTATTGAACATTGTCGGAATTCGTGATAGAATGATATTAAACGGACATTACATAATGTTACCTTTGGAAGGAGGAGTAAAAATGCGATATATTGATCCGGAAAAGCTTTATAAGGAGTATAAATCAAGAGATGATATTAAAAAAATAATAAACGGAAGAGAATATGTTAGAGTTGCCGCTTCGGGAGTTGACCGCAGATGCAATAAAGAATTTTTTATGATATGGATTGATAAATCGCTAAATTGCAGAAATGGTGACGTGATAGAAGACGAAAATGGAAATCATTTTACTATTGAGTCGGTGGCAATAATTGACTTTATAGGTCCGGCTCCGGAATGGTATTATAATATGCTTAATATACAAATAAGTATCCACGAAATAGATTCGATTGGTGAGTATGTCATTGTATGTAAATAATTTTTTGTATGGTAAAAAATCAGATATTGTCGAAAGGAAGAGGTTTAAATGATAAATACAGAGGTAATGAAGGAAATAACAAAGTTATGTGCTGAATATGAAAAAAGATGGAATAAACCTGTTGATTTTGTTGGGCTTCCTTCCGCAATGAACCAAGAAAGATTATTGCTTGCAATGAGACTTATTGTTGATACCGGTGATAGTGTTTTGGTAGGATTTAAAAAAGTAAGTAAATTATTAAACGTATATTATAAATATTTGGATAACATCGAGGATATAAATGACGGAGAAAACGTAGAAAAAAATTGTCCGCTTTGTGGTAACAAAGTGAGATATTTCATCGAAGGAACCTCATATGAATTTAAATGTGATACACCCTATTGTATCAGGCGTATTTTCAGAGGGATTTGAGCTTTGATTATAAGAACAGCAATGTGTTGAGAAGAAAAGAGCTTTGAAGATGGTTACGTTTAAATTAGTAGAAGAAAACGGATATAGTCTTATTTATCATTATTTCCCTAATGGAGAAGAAAATAGTGAATCTGGCATTATAGTAATTGATAAAAAGAAAAATCAGATATATGTAAAATATTTATCGCCAAAGGATTTTATGAGAACAGAAACCATAGCAGAGCAAAATGAACTGAGAGATTCTGTGAATGAGATGCGAAAAATAGAAGGGCTTGGTGAGCTTAGCGAAGAAGAATGGCCGATTGCCACAGAAGATATTGTTGTCAGATTTTTTGCGGATCATGCCGTGAATAAAATTTGGGATGGATATGTTAAGGGAGACGTTTTGCAAAGCGGTACAGTGATGTGGTATTAATAAATTTACGAAAGCATTTGGGTAGTATAGCAAGAAAAATTATCAAAAGAGAGGAGTTTTATTATGACAGCACAAATTACGGATATATATTATTACAAAACAAAACAATATAACCTTGTGGCGATGAGTGATAAACCGAATTTTCATCCGAAAAACTTGGGTTTGGATGTGACATTTAAATGTTCGGCTTGTTGGAGAGGATATTGGTGCGAATATGAAATATCAGAAGATGAAATTTTCCTGAAAAAGTTGTTTGTTAATACTGCAGATGGGAAATATCCAGATATAAACGGCATAAAAGTTAACAAAAAGCCGGATAGATTTCTGGGACACAGAGTTTATGAAGGCTTATCAATTGCCACAAAATATACAGGGAAAATACTTCTTGGCGACGGATGGCTTTTCGAATATGGTGTTAATGCAGGACATCCAAGTCCATGGGAATATAAGGTATTAAAGGAATTTGTTTTTGAATGTGGTAAATTAACTAAAATTAATGATTACAGCTCAATTGCAAAGGATATAAGGGAAACAGCAGAAAATGAAATCAGGGATGTGGATGGATTTAAACGATTTCATATTCTTAATAAAATAGCAAAAGAAATGCTCCCGATAGAATACAATATGCATCAAGCCAGTTGGGGATAAAAAATGAATTTATAATGTATATTAGGTGATAAACCTTAAAAAGGAGACAGAAAGAAATGTTTTGCAATGAAATAATAGAAAAAGTTTATATTATAGCTCCGGACTACAAAGATAATAATGCCAATTACTTTCTTGACTGCTACCACGACATTGCTTATCACGTTACAGAAGGATACAGGATAGTATTAGAAACCAAAAACTATTTATTATCTCTTGGAGCTGAGGGAGTACAAAAGCATTCAAAGGACGAAAATGTAGTTTCGGATGATGAGTATATGGAAGAGTGCATACACTGCGAAGATGAAGAATGTCCGTGGGTGGATTTTGAAGCGACACTTTTTACGGGTGAAAGGCTTGTTGGTGTAGTTGCTGAACACGATCGTTACATAGTTAAATTTGATGATTTTACATTAAAAATAATCCCCTACAAAGATGGGGATATGGTTCCCGGATGTTATAATAAAAATCATTGGTCATATAACCATATATATGGCTGTGAGCGGTTGATAAAACGAAGGTGCAGCTGCGGAGGTGTTGGAGAAGTGCTGATTGACTTTGTTTCGGACTATGTAGTCAGATGTAAAGAATGCAAAAAATCCACTTGCGCAGGTATGAATGTTAAGGATGCTATTGAAGATTGGAACGATGGGATTGTTGAATGTGATTTGGCAGATATAAATATTGAATAGGAATAGCAAGAGTTGAAAAATTTAGCGGGGTGAAAAATTTTGAATAGAGCAGATTATTTACTTGAACTTTGTCATAAACCCGAGATGAATATAGCTGAAATAAAACGGCGTCTCAATGAAAGTGATTTGAATCCCGAAGAAACTACACACCTGTTATTCCGTTTTCTGGAGGAGTATGCCTATGACTTTGAATGTCCCAGACTGTTGCCGGATGACCTTATTGAACCTAAATTAGTAGAAGTATTTAAGGCCTTTTCCGAATATGGACTGCAACCTGATCTGATTATTAACGAATTAAATATCATGCAGGTGATTCGTCATATTTATTATGGCAATACAGCTCCGGTTTTAGTGCGAATGCTGTTGGAGCAGGGATTAAACCCAAATCTGGAGGTTGACGGAGAAACAATATTTGAGGAGCTTGATTTCGATATTGTGTTTGATGTTGTGGAGCTGGAAAATAAAGATCTGTTTGATATTGAATTTAAAGTCTGGCTGGTCATGATGGGCTACGGAGGAACTATTCAGGGCGGAAGATGTCCGGTAGAACTGAAAAACGGGTATGAGATTGAGATGTTTAAGCGTTTCGAAGACTTTGAGTATGAAATAGAATTTCTTAAAAAGGACTGGATAATGCACATCTTTAACAAGGAGAGCGGAGAAGAAGTGGCGATATTGTAGTTTGGCGAAAGTATACTGTGAGGTGACAAAACTAAAGATGGAAAAAACGATGGTGATAATGATGGGAATACAGGGTAGCGGTAAAAGCACATTTTACCGCAAGTATCTATCAGATGAGTATGTACGCATAAATCTCGATACCTTAAAAACGAGAACTCAGGAATGGCTTGCTGTTGAGGAGTGTCTGAAAAAAGGAGAAAATTTTGCAGTAGACAATACAAATCCTACGAAGTATGACAGAAGTCGTTATATCATTCCGGCAAAATTGGCAGGTTATAAAATTATTGGATATTTTATGGAATCAAAGCTTAAAGCTTGCATTATACGGAATAACCAACGTAGCGGTGCAGAAAAAATCCCGGAAAAAGCAATTGCCGCCACATCAAACAAGCTCCAGATACCAAATTTTGATGAGGGATTTGATGAGCTGTATTTTGTTAGAAATGACGGCGAGACTATGACGATAGAAAAATGGAGGACGGAAAATGAAATTTGATGTTCTGGATAAAGAGATAAGAAGCTTTGAGGAATCGCTTGATCAATCAATTTCGCCTGAAATGTTTTTGGTAGCAAGGCTTGACGGGCGGAGCTTTTCAAGACTTACAAAAGAAATATGTGATTTTGAAGCACCATTTGACGAACGCTTCAGGGATATGATGGTGAATACCGTAAATGAATTGATGAACTGCGGCTTCAGAGTGATTTACGGCTTTACCGAAAGTGATGAAATATCGCTGCTTTTTCATAAAGAAGAGAATACCTTCGGAAGAAAGGTGCGCAAATACAATTCAATTCTTTCGGGTGTCGCAAGTGCCGCATTTTCGCTTCAGTTGGGACAGGTGGTGTCGTTTGACTGTCGTATGATTCCGTTGCCTGACGTGGAGCGTGTACAGGATTACTTTTTATGGCGTCAGGAGGATGCAAATAGAAATGCTCTGAATTCTCACTGCTATTGGATGTTGAGAAAAGAAGGTGTATCCGTAAACGAAGCTACAAACTCAATAGAGGGGAAAAGCAGTTCATACAAAAAAGAACTACTGTTATCTCGTGGAATTGATTTTGATAAATTGCCGTCGTGGCAGAAATACGGAATGGGTATATATTGGGGTAGTGTTGAAAAGATAGGCTACAATCCAATAAGCAAAACTGAAGAAAAGACAGTACGAAGAGTGTTAAAAACGGATTATGATTTGGCTGTTGGTGATGAATATGCAAAAATGATTTCTGCGTTTATTGAGTAAATGGTTGTTTGGTTTTTGTGCTGTGTAGTTAGCCGGGAATTCTAAGGAAACACTGGTTTCACGGCTCATTCCTTAAATCACCAATTTCGGTGAAGCCCTGAACAAACTAAGGGAAAAGACACTGTGTAAGGGTAAAAAATAATAAAAAATATGCCGGTGCAAAAAACAGCATTTAGTCGAAACAACATTTGGCAAATCATTAGACGATTATAAAAAGAAATTGTTTGATTAATTCAAACAGCATATGTAAGTATAACTTTAAGGAATATAAAAATAGAAGATACGGTCAAGGTGGCAGTCTTCGGCAAAAAATGTCGAACTAAAGACACTCGCGTATCTCCTATTATTAGTATACCTATTTTCTTGGAGAAAGTCAACCCAATATGATTAAATTTTATGATTGCGATTTTTGTGCTCATAAAAAGGGATTCAAAGATGGTCATTGTATATGCGAAGCATTTCCTGACGGTGTACCGTATGAGCATGCCTATAAAGAATTAAAGAAAGTAAAAGAATGTAACAACGGCATAAAGTATATGCCAATGAGTAAAGAGCAGGAAGAAATAATATGATTTGTATTGATGATTGTGCTTATTGCAAGCACAATAGAGATGAAATGAAAGACGGATGGATACCAACATGCGATGCCTTTCCTGATGGCATTCCATATGAACACATCACAAATAATGATGTAAAAAATATAAAGGAATGCAATAATGGTGTAGGATTTGAGCCGGAAGAAGAAAACTAAAATATAATAAAACATCGGATAAATGCCGCAGGGATTTCCTGCGGCATATTTGCTTGCCAGGATTTGCTTGTGATGTAGAAAGTTCGGGGTGTGGGATTTTATAATATTTTGTGTACAAATTTTGTGATAATTCGGCACTTGCTTGACTTTAAAAATGATTTGGTATATAATAAAAATAATTAAAGCTAAGAGGTATATCTATGTTAAAAAAACTATTTTCGGTGCATTTGCCGTTGTTTGCAAAAATTTTTATATCCTCAGTCGCACTGGTTGTTTTATTGAGTGTGTCTATTTCGGTTGCAATGAACATTGTAACGCAGAACCTGTTGTCTGATGAGATAGTAAAGTATCATTCGAGTTATCTCAAAAAGATTGACAGTAATCTTACATATATAATTCAGAAGGTTGAGCATTTAATAGACAATATTGAGCTTACGGAAGATATAGATGAATATGACACATATTCATCATATCAGAAATATAAGTTGAGCGAAGAAATAACAGAACAGCTCAATGATATTATAATTTACAGCAATATTTCAGGTGTAACACTTATAGCTGACGGTAAGAGCTTTATAGGCGGTCAGTATTATAATAATGATGAATTTCTCAATGAAGAAATGTGGCCTGAGGATTCTGCGATTTATGCAAGAAAAAACAATCAGGATAATTCATATGTGACTTTTCTTAAGAGAGTCAGCATAAACAGTAGCACCGACGGTCTGATGATAATAACAATATCACCGGTATTAAATGCAGAAAGCTATGGCGGAGCAGGTGTTTTTGCGATTGATGCAGGCGGTGAAATTGTATGGATGAAAAATACGGATAAAGCACAGGCGGAGGAATACATAAATTACAGAAATACCCATAAAAACGTAGACAGTACCAGAGAAACAATAAATATAGGCGAAAGCAGATTTATTACTCTGAAATCGGGAACAGGTCACGTTGAGCTTGTGATGTGCTTAAATAACAATATACTCGAAAAAAGAGGCGATGAGATTTTAAGATATATTGTTACTATGACTATCGGAATGATTTTTCTGTGCGTAATATTCTCGTGGATTTTATCAAGAACAATTACCACAAGAATAAATGTACTGAAAAATAAAATGCAGAATTTTGAGCTTAATACGCATATTGAAGAAGGAAAAGACGGAATAAGCTTAAAAAAGAAAATTATGCTTTATTATATAGCCGTATGTTTTTTGCCGATAGCAGTAATGTCGGTAGTGTATTACGGTCTTTCAATGCGGATAATGGAGGAAGAGGTATCAAAGGTATTCGAGCAGAGCGTTGGTTACATTGGCGATAATATCATTATGACCACTGACGGATATGTTATTGACGGAAGATATATTGCGAATGATGAATATATCCAGGATATGCTCAGCGGAAATGATATTGTTAATGAAAATAAAATACAGTCGGTTGTAAAAATCGCAGCAAAGGACAACGGTTGCGAAAATCTTGTGATATATGATAAGGAAGGGAAAATCATATATACATTAAAGGATGGCGCCCAGAAGCTTAGCGAAAAGCCGGAATTTATACAATGGATAGAGCCGGATATGGATGAATTCAATCAGAAGGTTGCAGGCGTGATTATTCCGATAAACGGAAACGATTATCGTGAAGAGCAGTATATGCAGTGTATAGGATATCTGAAAATCACCTTTAAGGAAAGCATTTTTGAGGATATTATCTCTCTTAATGAGAGTGATGGTGCAAAGACCTATATGCTTAATAATGATAATAAAATAATAATTTCGTCTGATTTTAGCGACATCGGAAACGTGCCGGATGAAGTAAGTGACGATGGCAATATAATGTATAAATACCATATAAATGATTCGTGGAAGATTTGCGGAATTGTTCAGACGGATATGCTGTTTTCCAACAGAACAATGATTTTATTATATCTCCTGATGATATATATGATAGTTCTGATGCTTATTGCGATTTTCTCTAATCAGATAAGCCGCATAATCATTACGCCGATGAAAATATTAAATGATAATATCCAGGATAATATGCAGAACCGTGCAAAAAGCAGGATTCATCTGAAAACGGGTGATGAAATAGAAGAGCTTTGTAAAAGCTTCAATATAATGAATGACGAAATTGACCGTCTGGTGAATGATGTGTACGAGGCTGAAATGGCAAAGAAAGAGCTTGAAATGCAGCACAAGGAGGCAAATCTTAATGCATTGCAGGCACAGATAAATCCGCATTTCCTGTATAATACATTTGAAACTACAAACTGGCTTATAAAGCAGAATCAGAACGAAGAGGCTGTAAATATGATAACTAGGCTTTCCGATATTTTCAGATTGGGCATTAACCGTGGTAAAAACACATTCAGTCTTGAAAAGGAGATAAGACAGGCGCAGGCATATATAGACATTCAGAAAATGCGATATGCAGAGAAATTGTGCGTTGTATGGGAATATGAGGATTCAATTCTTGAATGTGAGGTTGTAAAAACTATACTTCAGCCGATTCTGGAAAATGCAATATATCACGGCATTGAACCAAAGGAGGACGGCGGTGAAATTGAGATTTCAATAGACCGCAACGGCGAAGAGCTTGAGATAAGAGTTCTTGACACTGGAGTGGGAATAGAGGAAGAAAAGTGCAGGAAAATAAACAGTGACCTTGCAAACAACGAGAATAAAATTTTAAAGAGTATAGGCTTGAAAAATGTTAACGACAGAATAAAGCTTATGTATGGAGAAGATTACGGCATAGAAATTGAAAGTGTGTTCGGAAAGTATACAGAGGTTTTAATCAGAATGCCGTATGTTAAGGAAAAGAACAGGGAGGAAGAAGATGTTTAAGGTTTTGATAGTAGAGGACGAGACTATTATCAGAGAAGGACTGGAAAGCAACATACCGTGGCAGGAAATGGGCTTTGAAGTCATTGCAACGGTTGAAAACGGAAAAAAGGCAGTTGAGTTTCTTGAGGAAAATTCTGTCGATGTTGTGATGACAGACGTCAGAATGCCTGTGATGGACGGAATAGAGCTTGCAGAGCATATTAACACTAACTATCCACAAATCAAGGTTATGATTTTAAGCGGTTATGCAGACTTCCACTATGCGCAGGCGGCAATCAAAAACAATGTAAGCGAGTATCTCTTAAAGCCGTTGAAAATTGATGAAATCAGGGAAGCCCTTACTCGTGTTTCGGAAAAGCTCAGTGCAAGCAAGGGAAATGCTAAAATCAGCCGGTATGAGGATGACGTGATTGCGGCTATACTTGAAAATAGAACCGCAAAGCTCGCAGATGTAACGTTTGCCAAGCCGGCACGTTGTGCGGTGTTTGCGCTGGATAACTATAAAATGCTTAACGGACTTGAACAAAAGCAGATTAAGAATTATCTGCAGAAATTCAAGGAAACAGTGTTTCAGACGAAATATAAAAATGATTTCTCCACATTCATAATAGAGGACAGCTTTATAATAATGGTGACAGATAAATCCCCGTCCGGGATAAAAAATATTTTTAATGAACTGCTTGAAACACTGAATGAAGCTGAATATGAAAGCTGCACCTTGTCGTGCGGAATCAGCTCGGATTTTACGGATATTTCAGAACTGAAGAATAAATATACGGAAGCATATCAGACTGTGAAAATGCGATTTTATTTCGGCGACGGCATATTCCTTGAATATGATGATGTATATAAAGGCACCGCCTTGAGTAATGAAGAGTATAAGAAATGCAAGGATAAGGCAAATGAGATAATTTTATCAATAAACAGCAATACAGAAAAAATAGCAGATAAGATTGATGAAATATATGAAATGCTTTCAGAAAAGAAATATATCCTGCAGGATGTTGCGATAAAAATACTCCGCACAATTGCCTCGGCATTTTCTGATTTTATAATGCTCAATTCATCAGTCACGGAAAAGGTGGCAGAAAATGAAATGGAGAAATTCACATCACTTGATAATATGATAAGCTATCTGAAAAAATGTGCCGACGAAATCATTAAAATCAAGGATGGTACGGCAGAGGCAGAAAACAGTGAGAGAATAATAATCAAGAAGGTAAAGAAATACGTTAAGGAGAATTATTCTCAAAAAATTACTCTGAGTGACATAGAAGAAAAATTCTATATAAATAAATCATATTTCAGCTGGCTGTTCGGTAAGATAACGGGCGAGACCTTTACGGAATATCTTGCCGGTGTACGAATTGAAGAATCAAAGCGACTTTTAAAAGAAGAAAATCAGATGAAGGTGTATGAAATTGCAGAGCTTGTGGGATACAGCGATTACCGCAATTTCAGTAAAATCTTCAAAAAGACAGTAGGCGTTACGCCGCTTAAATACAGAGAAACACTTTAAACTGAATAAAGCTGACACCAATCAGGCTGTCAGCTTTATTTTTTTGTTAAATTCTAAAAATAATACACAATTTCCAAAAATTATGAATTGAAGGTAAAAATTTCAAGTGCTATAATTACAGTATAAGATAATAAAACGGGTGTGCCTATCCGTCTAAGCGAAATGCAAGGCAAGGAAACACAAACAAAAAGGAGGAATTTTTGTGAAAAAAATTATTAGTTTACTTATTTGTATGGCAATGCTGATTTCGATGAGCGTAATCCCTGTATCAGCAGAAACATACGGCAAGGCATGGGAGTTCGATGGCACAACGGTTGAAGGTTGGGGAGGTAACGGCTCAACATTGACAGTTTCTGACGGAGTGCTTATTCAGGCACCGAAAACAAACAATAAGTTTTTGGTTAGCCCGTCTAATCTTGGACTTGATGCTTCAACCTATAAGTATTTAAAGGTTAGAATGAAAAATGATACAAGTGAATATGCACACTTCCGTTTTGAAGCAATAGGAACAAATAATACAGCGTATACCGGTGCATGGAATTATATAGAAGGAGATGTAAATACTCCGACTATTCCTAATGACGGTGAATTCCATGAATATGTAGTTGATTTGAGTAAATTTGATAACTGGTCAGGTACTATAAAGCAATTCCGTCTTTGTATGAACCGTAACTATGCAACAACAGGAAACTGTGAGTTTGACTACATCAGATTATCAGACACAGGCGACCTCTCAGCATGCGAGGTATCACTTGATTCATTAACAAATCCGACAGATATTGCACTTGGTGAAAGTATTGAATTAACTGCAACAGCAACCGGCGACAATGTATCAAAGGTAGAATATCTTGTTAACGGTACAAGCGTAGGCTCAGCAACAGAGGCTCCGTATACAGTGAACTGGACACCTTCAGCGGTAGGCGGCTACCACGTTAAGGCTGTTGCAACATTTGCGGCAGGAACATTGGATTCAGACGTTGCATATGTATCGGTATATAATCCGAATGTGGTTGAAAACAACGCATATATCTGGAACTTTAACGGTTCAGTAGAGGGCTGGTTTGCCAATGCTTCAACAAGAGCAGCTGCAGACAATTGCCTTGTGCAGAGTGTAGAAGCTAATAAATATAATTCATTCCTGCTTTCGCCGTCAGGACTTTCAATTGATGCAAGCAAGTATAAATATATCAAGATCAGAGTTGCCGGAGAATATGCAGAAAAAGGCTTGCTTGGAATTCAGTGGATAACAACAGACGACACTGCTTGGGATGAAAAGTGGAGTTTAACAGACAAAACAAAGGTTTATGACGGTACACCTGTAGAAAATGATGGTTATTTCCATGAGTATGTAAT
The DNA here is from genome assembly GCA_045540855.1 of Clostridia bacterium. Taxonomy (GTDB): domain Bacteria; phylum Bacillota; class Clostridia; order UBA1381; family UBA1381; genus UMGS1958. The sequence goes on along the minus strand of JAZQHZ010000068.1, from coordinate 4,664 downwards.
TGACCTGTCAGAACATTCAGGTTGGACCGGAACTGTTTCGCGTTTGAGAATTAAGATAACACCGAATACAACAACTCTTGCGGCTACAGCAAAGGTTGACTTTATCAGAATATCAGACACACTTGCAAATGGTATTGATTCAAGTCTTGTTCCGGCAGAGGCTCCGGAGGTAACAGTTGAAGAGGTTGGCAGATATACAAACGAAGGCTCAAATCCGGCTATTGCATATACAGGTACATTTAACCTTAACAGCGTAGCAGTAAGCGGAGTTAAGTGGACAGTAGCTGACAAGAGTGCAGATGTTGAGCTTGGCGAGGCAATGAGCGGTGAAGGAACAGTTGTAGTAGGTCTTATAATTGAGCTTGCAAATACAGCTATTGGAGATTATACAGCAGTTCCGACAGCTGAATGTATAGCAGCAGAATAAAAAGGAGATGAAAATTATGAAAAAGAATTTTATTATTCCAAATATAAAGATTGAAAATTTCCGTCTTGAAAATATAGTTCTCACAAGCAGTGCCGCACCGTCAAACGTTGAAACGGCACAGGCAAATCTCGCAGAGGATTATAACGTAAGTATAAATAAGACAGCTATTATAACATTATAAAATAAATTTATAATCTCTCCCCAAATCAGGATATGGTTTTGTACCATATCCTGATTTTTTTGCATATCTAAAAATAAAACACAATTTCCAAAAATTGAGAATTGAATTTAACGCCGTATTAGTGATATAATTTATTATAGTAAATTATTAACTAAAAGAGGAGGAATTTTTGTGAAAAAAATTATCAGCCTATTACTAAGCATAGCAATGCTTCTTTCTGTTGCGGTATTCCCTGTATCAGCAGAGACATACGGCAAGGAATGGGAGTTTGAAGGTAGCGTGCAAGGCTTTGGCGGCAATAATTCAACACTTACAAGTGTTGACGGGAATCTTGTGCAGACTATAACCACTGCAAAGAATAACACGTGGTTACTTTCACCGAATAACCTTGGCGTTGATGCTTCTGTTTATAAGTATTTAAAGGTCAGAGTTAAAAACTCAACCACTGCCGAGGGCTTCTTTAGATTTGAGGCTACGGGAACAAACAAAGCAAGCTTTAGTGGAGCATGGACCTCGCTTGGCTCGACTCCCAATGACGGCGAATGGCACGAATATATTATTGATCTTTCGCAGTATGGCTCGGAATGGTCGGGAACAATTTCACGCTTCCGCCTTTGCATGAGTGCATGGAATACAGAGGGAACAGTTGAATTTGATTACATAAGATTATCGGATACAGGAGTGCCGAAAGAGGATTTATATGCCGTTTCAATCAACTCGCTTAATGCAGTGTCTGATAAACCGCTCGGAGAAGAGATTGAATTGACAGCGGAAGTCGAAGAGGGCGAAGCATCGAAGGTTGAGTATTTTGCGGACGGTGTAAGCATAGGCTCAGCATCAGAAGCGCCGTTTACGCTGAACTGGAAGCCGGATAAAACAGGCGGATACCATATCAGTGCAACTGCAACTATTGAAGACACAACAGTTACATCCGAAAAGGTATATGTAAACGTATATAACCCGGATGTTATAGAAAAAAGTGCGTATTACTGGGCATTTAATTCAACAACTCAGGGTTGGGCAGGAAATAACTCAACTATGACTGCTGTTGACGGATGTCTGGTTCAGAGCGTGGCTGCATCGAAAATCAATTCCTTCCTGTTATCACCGTCGGGACTTGGAATAGATGCAAGCAAATATAAGTACGTGAAGTTAAGAGTAGCGGCGGATTATGGCAGTGCAGGTCAGCTTTCAATACAGTGGACCACGTCCGAGGACAGTGCATGGGACACGGCGTGGACAACTGCATCAAAAACACAGTCCGAAGGTACAACTGCAGTTATAAATGACGGTGAGTTCTATGATTATGTATTTGATCTTTCAGAGCACGAGGGCTGGAAGGATTCGATTACAAGATTAAGAATTAAAGTAACACCGTGGTCAGATACTAAAGCGATGACAGCAAAGATTGATTTTATAAGAGTTTCAGATACATTGGAAAACGGAATTGACGAAAATGATATTCCTAAGCCGTCGGCAACGGTAAGCTTTAATGCGAACGTTGAGCTTGACAGTCTGACGGTATATAACGGTGCACAGTACACTGATGAGGTTATAACAGGAACACCTGACGGAAAGTATTCACTTCCGGCAGGACTCTATACCTATACTATGGTAGCAAAGGATGCAAGCTACGGAAAAATACATAAGAATTTCGTTGTGACTGATGAGGACGTTGCAAACGGAAGTAAGGTGATTGCGGTTGATATTCCGCAATGGCAGTCTCCGGGATACTGGCAGGTAAAGACAATGTTCTTACCAACGGACGAAATAAGCGAGAAATTCTTTGCAGATCCGGCACCTGAAATTGTGCTTGATACACCTGCATTTGAAGAAGGCAGAAGAACGAACAGCTTCACAACTCAGGAAGAGGTAGATGCATTTGTGGCAGCCGCAGATGAAGCATCGGCTGATATGTGGACGACAGTTATAGGAACAAGTAATAATGACTTGAAAATTCACCTTGCAATATTCAGTAAGGGTGCAGAAAACAATGCAGCTTGGGCAAATCTCAACGAGGCTGCGGATGCTCTTCATAAGCTTGGTAAGCCGATTGTATGGGTAGGTGCACAGGTACACGGAAACGAAGTATCAAGCGGTGAGAGTGCACTTGCTTTAATTAACGAACTTTCGGGTGAGTGGGGCGCTGAGATGCTTGAAAAGGTAAGCGTTGTTGTAATTCCGAGAATAAACCCGAAGGGTGCGATGTATAACCGAAGAACGCCTAACGGTGACAATGACATTAACAGAGACCGTATAAAGGTAGAGCTTCAGGAAACGCAGGTGTTAAATGATGCGTATTGGTTACTGTGTCCGGAGGTTGCGATTGATGCACACGAATACGGTGCAGTGCCGAGACTGTTTAACGGCAAAAACACATATGCGGCACAGGATTTACTTTTCTCAGGCGCTACAAACAGAAATGTTTCAGACGAGCTGCGTACAAAGTGCAGAGAACTGTATCAGGATGCAGTGCATAAAGAAGCAGCAAAATACGGAATAAGAAGTATGGATTATTATGACGGTGCAATTTCGTCGACTATGACAGAAATGGCAATTCTTCCGCAGATGAATTCAAATGCAAATGCACTTCTGCCAACATTCTCATTCCTTGCAGAAACTCTGATTCCGGGTGGCGGATATAACTCAATGCTGCATTTTGACAGACGAGTGAAGTCGCATCTCATAACACAGAAAACAGTAATAGGTATAACTGCAGAAAATGCGGATGAAGTCAAGAGCTTTATAGCGGAAGAAAGAGCTGCACTTTTAGATAAAGCAGGCAGATATGATGAAGAAGATGTTATCGTTTTAAAGCAGGCAACAAAGGAAGAGCAGATTGACTTTGACTATATTGATATGGAAACTGCAACGATGGAAACTGCAAAGGTTAAGTGGTATTCATATACAAACGGCACAGTTTCAAAGTCAGTTACAAGACCGACTGCATATATTCTTCCGAAGACACCGGCTCTTGAAACAGCAGTTGCAAGACTTAGTGCAATTGGTGCGGAAATTGAGGAAATACCGGCAGGAACAACTATGTCTACAAATCTGGAGAAATACGTTGTAACATCAAATTCAGTTGCATCAGCACTGAATCAGGGAGTATATCCGAATACTATCACAGCAGATATAGTTGATGCAGGAAGCGTGACATTTGCTGACGGAGCATATCTTGTGCCTATGGAGCAGAATATGACAAACTTAATAGGTATTGCACTTGAGCCGGAGCACGAAACCGGATTTGTGTCATACAGACTGATTGACGTGGCGGATGTGGCGATAGGCGATGCTTTACCGTATTATCGCTATACAAAGGAATATCCGCAGACTACGCCGATTCCGACAACGGAGCCGACAGCAACACCGACAGTTGCACCGACAGCAACACCGACACCTGTGCCTGAAATAGAAATTTCGCAGGAAGAAAATGCAACTGTTGTGAACATCAATATTGAAAATCAGGAAAATGCAATGCTGATTGCAGCTGTATATGATGAGAACGGCAGATGCGTTTCTGTAAAGCTTGTTGAGAATAACAAGGCAGAATTTGCGAAAATTCTTTCCGGCTCTGTAAAGGTCTTTGTATGGTCAGATGTTGAAGGAGAAGAGGCAATTAAGCCATTAAGAGAAGCAATTTTTGAAGAAATAAACGTAATATAGAATCTCTCCGAAGACCGGAGACAGCAACAAAAAAGCTGTCTCCGGTTTTTGCGTTTGTAATCTCTAAAAATCTGACACAATTTCCAAAAATTGAGAGTTGAAGGAAAATAATAGAAATGGTATAATAATAGTATAAATTAGAGAAGGAGTGGCCATTTTGAAGAAGAAGATATTTTTAGCAACCGTATCGGCTTTTATATTATGTATGAGTGCTGTCTGCTCAGTCAGTGCAGCTGATTATTATGTGAGCAATTCAACGGGAAATGATGCAAATGACGGACTCAGTGAACAGACACCGTGGAAGAGTCTGGAAAAGGTTTCATCACAGATCTTCAATGCAGGAGATAATATTTATCTTAAAGCAGGTGATGAGTGGAATGAAACGCTATT
>JAZQHZ010000067.1:0-10077 GCA_045540855.1 Clostridia bacterium | reverse complement strand
CATGCTCTGCATCCGCTCTGAAATCAGAGCGGTCACCCACCTCGTCATTGGACTTGAATGCACAGATATTCACATCCATTGTTCCCGACTTAATTTCAAGAATTGCCTGTAAATGCACCGGCTGCATATAATGTGTTTTATTATAGTTTGGAATATATTCGCTTAACCATACCCTTTCATCCGTTTCCACATTATATGTTTCATTTTCGTCGCACGGATAATACGCTTCGCCGTCAATATTGACGATAGTTTTCTGCATCGCCTTTGCACAGGTATTGAGCATTCCCCAGTCCTGTTCATAGCGTACCCACGAATTGTTTTCGTGCCACGATGTCACCTGAGTGGTTTCAAAGCCGATATTTGACAATGTGAATTCGCAACCGTTCTTGCCCGGATTTAATTCCACATCAAGCTCCATTGCCGGTGCAACCGTCTGCGTGGTTGTACCTATATAATTGAAATGTGAGGCATATATGTAATATTTTCCCGGTCCCAAATCCTCGTTTGTCATCACATATCTTGGCTTGTCGCCATCAACGAGAGTGTTGATGTCAATCGCCTCGGGATTGTTACAGTAGATGTAATATCCGCCGCCCACCTCGTTGAATTCAAGCGGCTGTGGCTCTAACTGTGCATATGCAGTTGTAGTTGCCGCCATTGTTATTACTAATGCTGATAAAATTTTCTTCATTATTTTTCTCCTAACCCTTTTATACCTTTATCATAACACAAATTCTGAAAAAATCAATACTTTACTTTGTGCTTAAAATAACTCTTTTATTTTCAATGTCATATTCATATGTTATTTCAGTCTGCTTGTAATCATCATTATTGTATTCAAGCATTGAAAGCGGAATCAGACGAACTGCATTCCCGTATATATACGCAGTTTTTGCATCGTCGCTGTCCTTTAAAATGCCTATTTCTTCGTTATTCAGCTCATCAGGATTTATATAATCACCGCCGCCGATACCGTAAAGATGTATTTCTTTGCCATCAAGAAAGGCTTTGAAATCAGTTCCGTGCACTAAGGCGGCATTGTTATATTCTTCCTTTTGTGCCGGAGCAACGTGGAGCGAATCAAGCTCTATCTTTTTGTATTCTGTGCTGTTATTGGCATAGTTTATAAAATAGAGTGTTTTTCCGTCCTGCGACAGCATCGGCTCATTTATATCAAGCCAGTAAAGCTGTGCAATTGAGTGAGCATTAAACATCAGACCGTTTTCAAGCACTACGTTGTAATACAAGGCTCTGCCACCGTGCGGCAAGCCGCCGAGGGTGTACGGTGTGAAAAATGTATTTCCTCTGTGCAGGCAGTTTCCTCTTATCGGTCCCCAATAATAGCTTTCGCTATCAAGCGTTCTTTTCACCATTTCATTATATCCGCCGCCGTAATTTTTCGGATTGGTATCAAGCGACAGCAAACGCTGTGAATCATCATAGATGTGTCCCATCTGAAATCTGTTGCCGCCAAACTGTGAGAATTTTGTCGTATCACCCATTTCCTCAACGCAGGCTAACACCTTTCCGTCGATGGAATATGTCTGTATCCACGAGCCGTTCAGATATGCGTTGATATCCGTTTCGTAATAATATCCTGCTTTTCCTCCAACACTTCCTCTTTGAAGTTGCGGATTGAAATCGGGTGATACCTCGCCCGTTTTCGTAACAAACACGCTTCGGATATTGTCATTATAATACACATTAAAACCGTAGTCCTTTAAATCCTCAAGTGCTATCAAGGTCTTTCCGTCTATTGAATAGCTTGTGATGTCACGTCCGTCCACCTGCGTTAATATATCGGTTGTATATATTTCTCCGGCAATATCACCCACCTTTGCGTGTGCTACCGTTGTAAGACTAAGTGCCGACAATGCTGTTATCAAAATTATCTTTCCTTTCATTTTTATTTCCTCCTTTTCCGGAAACAAAGTAGTCAAAAATTGCACTCATATTCTGCAATAACTTTTGCTTCCCTTTTCTTGACTACATCATAGCACAAATCGTAAAAAAATCAATATTTTTTGCGTGAACTGCCAACAAGTTGACATGAACTGCCGATTTTCAGATTTTCGAGGAGAGATTTTTACCTTAACTTAGGTTAAGTAAATTGATTGAATTTTTATTTAAGTAGTCAAAAAATGCACACACATTAAATAATGTGTGTGCATTTTTTCAGTTAAGAATCATTTCTATTCCCTTTTTCAGAGTCGCTGCTGTAATTGAACCGTTGGCTCTTGTAATAACTTCTCCGTTGGCATCAATAAAATATGTTACCGGAATTGATGTTGTATTATATTTTCTTGCCGCATCAATTTCTGTATCGTAAAACACCGGGAATGAATATCCCAATGCATTTACATAGCCCTTTGCCTTTTCTACCGTTTCACGTCCGCCGTCTGTGAGATTCACCATCATAAACTGCACGTCATTTCCATAAACCTTGTACAGCTCATCAAAGTGCGGCATTTCATCTTTACACGGCGTACACCAGCTTGCCCAGAAATTCAGCACTATCGGTTTGCCGATATAATCAGACAAGCTGACAGTGTTTGCATTATTATCCAGTACTGAAAAGTCCGGTGCCTTGGTATTCTGCGGTGCTTTTGATGCCTGCGGTGCCTTTGTCTGCTGCACCGCTATATTATTTACTTCATTATCTTTACTCAGCTTGTTATACAGCATTCCGACACCGCCGAGCAATACTGCAAACAGTACTATACATATAATAAGTCCGATTTTACTTTTCATTATATCTCCTTTAACTTAACAGAGCAAGCACTCTGCCCATAAAGCCCGTTGCCATCATTATTCCTATTATAATGAGGAATACTCCGCATACTGTATTTATAATTTTATAGTTCTTCTTTATAAAATCAAATGTGGTTTTCAGCTTATCAATCAGCAATGCACTTATAAGAAACGGTATTCCAAGTCCGAGCGAATAGCATAACAGCATCACAATCCCTGTCAGCACCTGTCCCTGCTGAGATGCAAGCATAAGTGCCGAGCCAAGAAATGCTCCTACGCACGGCGTCCAGCCGACTGAAAATATAATCCCGAAAAGCATTGACGAGAAAAATCCCATATCTGAAGTATTCACACTGCCATTCATTCCACGGAATAAATTGAAATTCAAAATTCCGATAAAATTCAGTCCGAAAAATACTACAACCGCTCCTGAAACTATATTAACCCAAAGCTGATATTCCTTGAGTAATGCTCCTATACTTCCGGCAAGTGCACCCAATGCAATAAACACAACCGTAAAGCCTGTGATAAATCCCAGAGCATTTTTAAGCGTCATTGCTGTGCTCCGCTCACCGCCGCCGGCAAAATACGATACATAAACCGGCAGCATCGGCAAAAGACACGGCGATATAAAAGTAATTATTCCTTCAAGTAAAGATATAAAATATTGCATTAATAATTCTCTTCCTTAATCTCAAAGTAGCTCTGCGGATGATTGCATACCGGGCATACCTCCGGAGCCTTCATACCTACTACGATATGTCCGCAGTTGCGGCATTCCCATACCTTGACTTCACTTCTCTCAAATACCTGCTTCAACTCGATATTGTTGAGTAATGCACGGTATCTCTCCTCGTGAGCCTTTTCAATTGCCGCTACGCCTCTGAACTGCTCTGCAAGCTCATGGAAGCCTTCCTCGTCAGCCTCTTTTGCCATACGGTCATACATATCTGTCCACTCTGCATTCTCACCCTCTGCGGCGTGTAAGAGATTTTCCGGTGTATCGCCAAGCTCACCTAAAGCCTTGAACCAGAGCTTTGCATGCTCCTTTTCGTTTTCAGCTGTCCTTAAGAAAAGTGCGGCAATCTGCTCATAGCCCTGCTTCTTTGCAACTGATGCGAAGTATGTGTACTTATTTCTTGCCTGTGACTCACCTGCAAATGCTTCCCATAAATTCTTCTCCGTCTTTGTTCCTGAATACTTGTTCATAATAATTTCCTCCTTTAATTTGCGGTATCACCGCTATTTTTGTTGTTATAATTATATCATTTTTACTATTAAAAGTCAACTGCTTTTTATATTGACACTGCTTTTTATATATGTTATAATTTAACTGCAAATCACTAAGGAAAGGACACACGAAATGAAAAATAAACTTTTGATTTTAGGTCTTGCAATGCTAACTGTATGTACAGTGGCAAGTGCCGAGGAAACCGGCAGCTGCGGCGAAAATGTATCGTGGGTGCTGGATGATAACGGCACTCTTACAATCAGCGGAACAGGTGCTATGCAGGACTATTATTTTAACGCACCGTGGGTACAGTATGAGGTTAAGGACGTTATAATTGAGGACGGTGTTACTCACATCGGTAAGGTGAACTTTGCAAACAGCAAAACTATGGTAAGTATCACCATTCCCGACAGTGTTACAAGCATCGCAGACGAAGCTTTTGCAAATTCAACTGCTTTATCGCTCGTATCGCTTCCCGATACTCTTACGCAAATCGGCAAGGATGCCTTTAAGGGCTGTACCTCACTCAGTGAAATAACTCTTCCCGACACTTTAACGGAATTCGGAAGAAATCTGTTCAGAGGCTGTACATCACTTACAACAGTTACTTTGCCGGACGGTATAACCACCATTCCCACGGGAATGTTTATGGGATGTAGTGCTCTTACAGAGTTCATTTTACCTGAAAGCGTTACATACATTGACCATGCAGCATTCCAGGATTGCAGCGGTCTGGTTTCGGTTACATTATCTGACGCCCTTACCAATATCGGAGAACAGGTGTTTTACAATTGTAAAGCTCTGACTAATATTATTATTCCCGATAGTGTTACAAGTATTGGTGACCATACTTTTTACGGATGTAGTAATCTGACCAATATTACGATTCCTGCAAATCTGACACATTTAGGCAGATATGTGCTTCAATACAGCGGCTATTATAATAACGAGGCTAACTGGAACGGTTCGGCACTGTACCTTAATGACTGTCTTTTAGAAGTCAAGGAAAAGGTGGACGACGGCTTCACTATCAGTGACGGAACAAGGCTCATTGCTGACTGTGCATTTGCAAACTGCACCAAGCTGACAAAGCTTGTTATCCCGGGCAGTGTTACACATATAGGAAACAGTGTATTCATCAATTGCTCAGCTCTTAGTTCAATAGAAATCCCGGAGAATGTTACAAGCATAGGCACTTATACGTTTATGTATTGCACCGCCTTAACGGAGCTTGTCATTCCTGACAGCGTTACATACATCGGCGAGGGCATGCTTTCCAACTGTGAAAAGCTTGCAGGCATTACCTTGTCAAAAAATATAACGGAAATTGCTCCCAAGACATTTGAATACTGTAAGGCTTTAACAGAGGTTGTTATTCCTCAGGGTGTTGAGAGAATATGCTCCACCGCTTTCGGTGAATGTACGACATTAAAGAGTGTTACTATTCCCGACTCTGTTACACACATTGATTTCAACGCATTTTATTTGTGTAAGAAATTGAAGAGCGTATATATTTCAGACCTTGAAAAATGGCTCAATATAGAATTTTACGATGCTTTATCGAATCCGCTTTATTATGAGGGCAATCTGTATCTAAACGAAGAATTGCTTACAGATTTAGTTATTCCCGAAACAATTACGGTTATTCCGGCGAATGTATTCTATAACTGTCCGAGCATTAACAGCGTAACCATTCCCGATTCGGTAACAACCATAAAACAGCGGGCATTCAACGGCTGTAAGAATATTACAAGCATTAAATTAAGCGACAATCTCACAACTACCGAGGATTTTATATTCCTTGATTGTGACAGCTTAGAAAATATTGTGTTACCCGAAGGTATGACAGCAATCACCTACGGAATGTTCTGGGACTGTGATAAGCTTGCAAGCATTACCATTCCCGACACTGTTACACTGATTGCCGAAAACGCATTTAATATGTGTGATTCGCTCTCAACAATAAATTTCTATGGCACTGAGGCACAGTGGTCAGAAATCGATGTGCTTTACGGCAATGACTGTCTGCAAAATGTTACGGTAAACTTCAACTGTGCTCCTCCGGCTAAATTCATTCCGCTTGTGGAAGGCTTTGCCCGAAAGAGCGATACGGGAATTAACGTAACAGTTGAAAACGCATATGAAAACAGTAAGGCATATGCTATGTATTTCAACGAAAGCGGTCAGCTGCTTTCAATCAGCTCGGCAATACTTGACGAAAACGGAAATGCTGATATCAGCGCTGTTGACGGTGCTGACAGTGCAAAGGTGTTTGTATGGTGCGGCGATATGCAGCCTACAACCGAGGTTATGAAAGTTTCATTATGATATGTAAGCCTCCGCAAATGCGGAGGCTTTTTGCTCGCCTTTATGCCAAACTTGCAAAACCCAAGCAAAACCAAAAAATATGTAATTTTTCTTAAAAATTTTGCACAAATCTATTGTAATTTTCCTCGGCTTATGTTATAATTAAACTATATAATTATACAAGAGGTATTACTATGAAAAAGTTTAACACAGCAGATATTACTATGTCTCCGAGAATTAAGCTTCTTATTGATGAGCTTTATAAGGAGATGCCTCAGATAGAATCAGACAGAGCCTTTTTGCTTACGGAAAGCTATAAGCAAACCGAGAACCTTCCGATAGTGAAAAGACGTGCCCTGGCGTTTGAGCACATTCTGGAAAATATCCCCGTAACAATCCGTGATAACGAGCTTATCGTCGGCTCTGCTACGGTTGCTCCGAGAAGCTGTCAGGTGTTCCCTGAGTATTCCTATGAATGGCTTGAGGCTGAATTTGATACGGTTGAGTTCCGTGAAGCTGACCCGTTCCGTATTTCAGAGGAAAACAAGGACGTATTGAGAAAGATTTTCCCGTACTGGAAGGGTAAGACTACAAGCGAGCTTGCAACCGCATATATGGCTCCTGAAACTCAGGACGCTATTGCCCACAATATCTTCACACCGGGTAACTATTACTACAACGGCGTAGGTCACTATACTGTTGATTACGGCAAGATTATAAGACTCGGCTACAAGGGCATCATCGCTGAAATTGAGAGCGAAATGAACAAGATGGATTTAGGTGACAGCGATTATGCACAGAGAAATGAGTTCCTTGAATCAGCTCTTATTTCCTGCAAGGCTGTTATTACATACGCACGCCGTTACAGTGATTTAGCGAAGAAAATGGCAAGTGAGTGCACAGACCCGGTAAGAAAGCGTGAGCTTTTGATTATTGCCGAAAACTGTGCAAATGTTCCGGAAAATCCGGCAAGGAATTTCTATGAAGCCTGCCAGACCTTCTGGTTTATTCAGATGCTTCTTCAGATTGAATCAAGCGGTCATTCAATTTCACCGGGACGTTTTGACCAGTATATGTATCCGCTTTATGAGGAAGGCAACAATAACGGTACATTAACCAGAGAATTTGCCCAGGAATTACTTGACTGTATCTGGGTTAAGTTCAACGACCTTAACAAGGTACGTGATGCCGCTTCTGCTGAGGGCTTTGCAGGCTACAGCCTGTTCCAGAACCTTTGTGCAGGCGGTCAGACCACTGACGGACGCGATGCAACAAACGATTTATCATTCCTTTGTATTCAGGCATCAATGCATACAATGCTTCCGGCACCGTCATTCTCGGTACGTGTATGGAACGGAACTCCGAATGAGTTCTTAATCAAGTGTGCAGAGCTTACAAGAACAGGTATCGGTTTACCGGCTTATTATAATGATGAGGTTATTATTCCTTCGCTTATGAGCCGAGGAATTGAGCTTGAGGAAGCAAGAGATTACAACATCATCGGCTGTGTTGAGCCGCAGACTCCGCACAAGACTCACGGCTGGCACGATGCCGCATTCTTCAATATGTGCCGTCCGATGGAATTAGTATTCTCGAACGGTATGGATGAGGGTGTGCAGGTCGGCTTAAAGACCGGCGAGATTGATTCATTCAGAACCTTTGATGAATTTTTAGGTGCATACAAGGCTCAGATGCACTATATGATAAAGCTTATGGTTAACGCAAACAATGCCATTGACGTGGCACACGCACTGCGTTCACCGCTTCCCTATGCTGCAACTATGGTTGATGATTGTATCAAGCGTGGTCTTACTATGGAGGAAGGCGGTGCTGTGTATAACTTCACAGGCCCGCAGGGCTTTGGTATTGCAAATATGACCGATGCACTTTATGCAATAAAGGAATTGGTATACGATAAGGGCTTATATACATTAGCAGACTTCAAGGATGCAATGGATAACAACTTTGGTCAGCCAATAGCTCCTAAGGGTGCACAGAGACTTACTGCTCAGGTTGTAAATGAGCTTGCAAAGAGAGGCACTGTATTGAATGAAAATCAGATTGCCGAAATTTGCCGTCAGTTCCTTATCAACGAAACAGAGCCGGAAAAGAAGGCATATTACGACAAGCTCAAGAAGGCTATTGACGATTGCCCGAAATACGGAAATGATATTGAGGATATCGACTTACTCGCAAGAGAGGTTTCATATATTTATACAAAGGAGCTTGAAAAGTACAAGAACCCGAGAGGCGGTATTTTCCAGGCAGGTCTCTACCCTGTTTCAGCTAACGTACCGTTAGGCGAACAGACAGGTGCAACTCCGGAGGGACGTTTGTTTGCAACTCCTATTGCAGACGGCGTAGGTCCGAGAAGCGGATATGACGTAAACGGTCCGACAGCGGCGGCAAATTCTGTTGCAAAGCTTGACCACGCAAATGCTTCAAACGGTACATTGTACAATCAGAAATTCCATCCGTCAGCTTTAAGCGGTATGACGGGCTTACAGAATTTCGTTTCGTATATACGTGCATTCTTCGATCAGAAGGGTATGCATATGCAGTTTAACGTTGTAAGCAAGGAGACACTTATTGATGCACAGAATAATCCGGAAAAGTATAAGAATCTTGTTGTACGCGTTGCCGGATATTCAGCTCTCTTTACTACATTATCACGTTCATTACAGGACGATATCATCAACCGTACAGAGCAGACCTTCGGCGGTTGATATCGAAAGGATACATAAATGGAAGACTACTTACAGGCTAAGGGACGAATATTTGATATTCAGAAATATTCGATTCATGACGGTCCGGGAATACGTACCATTATCTTTTTAAAGGGCTGTGCCCTGAGATGCAAATGGTGCTGTAACCCGGAGGGTCAGCTCTATGATATCCACCCTATGACCTTTAACGGTGAGGAGAAAATCATCGGCGAGGATGTGACCGTTGAAGAGGTTTTAAAAATCATCGCTCAGGATGATTTTTATTACCGACGCAGTGGCGGCGGTGTGACGCTTTCGGGTGGCGAATGCTTAAATCAGCCCGATTTTGCTCCGCATCTGCTCAGAGCGTGCCACGATATGGGATATACCACTGCCATAGAGACAACGGGATATCAGAAGTGGGAAATTATAGAGAAATATTTAGAACATCTTGACTATGTGCTTATGGATATAAAGCATATGGACAGTGCAAAGCACAAGGAATTTACGGGCGTACCGAATGAATTGATTCTCGAAAACGCAAAAAAAATTGCCCAATCAGGAAAGGTTGAGCTTATTATCAGAACGCCTGTAATACCGACGTTCAATCATACTCCCGAAGAAATCCATGCAATAGCTGAGTTTGCTGCAGCTTTACCGGGTGTGAAGGAGCATCACCTGCTTCCCTATCACCGCTTAGGTCAGGGCAAGTATGACGGCTTAGGCAGATGCTATGCAATGAACGATATTGAGCCGATGGATAACGAGTATGTGAACAAGCTTTTGGAGGTTGCGAAGAAATCCGGTCTTAAATGCCAGATTGGAGGCTGATTGGATGAAGAAGTATTTTGGAATTTTTACATTGCTTATTATAATTTCACTTATATTCCTACTCAGACCTCTGGATTTCACCTTTAACCGCAATGTATCTGAAAACAGAATTTTAATTGAGTATGATATTTTCGGATGCGGTTCTACCGTAATTAAAGTTTTAGATGGCGGCGAGCTTATTGCTGCACCCTTTAAAGACGAATGCCCCGGCATAGCAACCGATGAAGTGGCTTTTACTGCTGACAGCAACAC
>JAZQHZ010000066.1:0-1591 GCA_045540855.1 Clostridia bacterium | reverse complement strand
GTGCGTGTACACCTACGAGTTCCTTTTCGCAAAATCTGCCCTAATTTCTCGCAGTCTGCCAGCTTGTAGACAGTTTGTCTACAAGCTGTGCTCTGTGCCATTTTATGGCACAGAGCATTTTTATTGTCCTTTAAAGTGTATCTTTTGTGCTATGCTTTTTTGTTGGTATAGTTACTGTTTTTTTCTTGACTATACTGTGTATTTCTTTATCCGTCACAATTACGCTGTCATATAACTCAAGACCGAGGAATGACAGTGCTGATGAGAGCAGCCTGGTCGATTCCCTGTCCACTTCAGATGCCTTGGAAATACCGCTTGGATGATTATGTATACAGACTATATACCGACACGATGCCTTCAGTGCCACCGCCGCAATATAGCCCGTATCTATTTCTACCGTTTCAAAGCCGCCGTCTGCAATTCTGCATTCCTTTTTAACACGGAAGGTAGGATCAAGACACAGCACATATATTGCTTCCTGCTCGATATCTTTGTATAAATCCTGCAAGTATATTGCAGTTGCATCAGAGTCAAAATCATAAACAAGACTTTGATGACGGTTTCTTGCATATGCCCGTGTGAATTTTCCGAGCAGAACAAGAAATTCCGCTGTTCTTTCCCCTACGCCCTTTATTCGTTTAAGCTCCTCTTTGTCTGCACAAAGCATCTTTTCTACACTTCCGAAGCTGTTAATCAAACGGTGCGCTATCGGGTTTGTATTGACTCTCGGCAACACGAAAAACAGCATAGCTTCAAGCATTTCGTGGGTTATTATATCATCATCGTCCGTTACTGATAATCGTTTTCGCAATCGTTCTCTGTGTCCTTCATGCTCGTTATAATTATCCTTTGCGGGCATATCCAAAACTCCTTAATTTATTTGATTATTCCGGCACTTTCCTTCTTTTCGAGAATCTTCATAACGCTTTCATTAATTCTCTTTTCCGAAATCTCGTCATTTTCAACAGCCTTCACAATTGCCTGCACAGCCTCATTGAAGTCCTCCGGGCACACTATTATGTCACAGCCTGCATCAATCGCACGCACTGCCGCATCGCCTGAGGTATAGCTCTGCGAAATGGATTTCATTCTGAAATCACCACTCATTACAACACCTTCAAAGCCGAGCTCCTTTTTCAAGAGGTCGTTGATAAATATTGTAGAAAGCGATGCCGGATAATACGGATCAATTTTCGGCATCCATACATTCGCACACATCACGAAATCTACTCCTGCATCTATTCCCTCTTTATATGCGTTAAATTCGTAGTTCTTTAAATCGTCGAGTGTTCTGTCACTCACGCATTTCTCGTTTTCCGGATTCTGCTTGCTTGCACCGTAGCCAGGGAAATACTTCATTGCACCAAGAACTCCCGAATCGGCAGTTCCCTTTATTGCCGCTATTGTATTTGCACTGCATTCAACATAAGTATTACCGAATGAACGTCTTGCAATATATGTATTGCCCGGCTCTACCCACATATCAGCAATCGGTGCGATGTTGAGGTTAAATCCGCAGTTAAGCAGATTTGTGCCTAACGCCTTGTATGCCGCCTCAACCTCTGATGCCTCTGATTTTCTGTATTCATAG
>JAZQHZ010000065.1:0-2074 GCA_045540855.1 Clostridia bacterium | reverse complement strand
TTTGTCTTCCTAAGACCGCTTGGCCTCCGACTTTCTTTGCCCATTAACAGCTTTGCCATAATTATTCTTTCCTTTCCTTTGCTCGTTTAATATATTTCCCTTCGGCGGACGGATAAGACATCTGTCCTGGAAGCCTATTAAATCCTCACGCCCTGCCTTGGTTAATGCTTCATGCACTATTGCATAATTTTCCGGATTTCTGAACTGAAGTAATGCTCTTTGCATTGCTTTTTCCTTTCCGGTTTTCGGAACATATACCTTTTCCATTGTGAAAGGATTTAATCCCGTATAGAACATACAGGTTGAAATTGTTCCCGGTGTAGGATAAAAGTCCTGCACCTGCTGCGGATTTATATTGTTTGCCTTCAGATACTCCGCTAATTTTATCGCATCTCTTAATGTACTTCCCGGATGACTTGACATCAGGTACGGCACGAGATACTGCTTCTTTCCTATTTTCTGATTTATCTTGTAAAACTTTTCACTGAACCTGTTATATACACTGTTTTCCGGCTTACCCATATATTTCAGGACATTATCACTCACGTGCTCAGGTGCAACCTTGAGCTGGCCACTTACGTGATGCTTGCACAGTTCATAGAAAAAGCTGTCATCCTTATCTGCTATGAGATAGTCAAAGCGGATTCCCGAACGGATAAATACCTTTTTAACACCCGGCAACGCACGTAGCTTTCTCAATAAATTGAGATATTTCGTGTGCGACACTTCCATATTCTTACACGGTGACGGGAACAAGCACTGCTTATCCTTGCACGCACCGAGTGTCTCTTGCTTTTTACACGCAGGGACTCTGAAATTCGCCGTAGGTCCGCCAACATCGTGGATATAGCCCTTAAAATCCTTGTCCTTTATCATTTCCTTCGCTTCTGCAATCAGGCTTTCATCACTTCGCGATGTTACCACACGTCCCTGATGGAACGCCAGTGCACAGAAGTTACAGCTGCCGTAGCAGCCTCGGTTTGCCGCAAGCGAGAATTTGACTTCCTCTATTGCCTTAATTCCACCATCCTTTTCATAGCAAGGATGATAGTTTTTCATATACGGCAGTGCATATACCTCGTCAAGCTCCTGCGTTGACAAGGGTGCTTGCGGAGGATTCTGCACAAGATATTTATCGCCGTGCTTTTGCACCAGTGCCTTTCCTATATACGGATTTTGCTCATAGTACTGAATCCTACAAGAAATTGCATATTCTTTCTTGCTCTCAACACACTCCTCATATGACGGAATTAAAACCGAATTGCTTTCGTCATATTCATTTGCGATATAGCACGTTCCGGGTACATCTGTTATTTCTTCAACCGGTACACCGTCACGCAGTTTATTGGCAAGAGCCACAATCTGTCTTTCGCCCATTCCGTACATCAGGATATTTGCTCTTGAATCAAGCAGAATTGAACGTCTTACCTTATCATCCCAATAATCATAATGTGCAAACCGTCTCAGACTTGCTTCCACTCCGCCGATTAAAATCGGAATTTTTCCGAATGCCTCACGTATTCTGTTACAATATACAATCGTGGCCCTGTCAGGTCTCATTCCTGCTTTATTGCCCGGTGCATACGAATCGTCGTGACGCTTCTTTTTGCTCACAGTGTAGTGGTTTACCATACTGTCGATATTTCCCGCACTGACAAGCACTCCGAGCCTTGGTCTGCCCATACGCACGAAATCATCAATACTGTGCCAGTCCGGCAGCGAAACTATTCCCACCTTATAGCCGTGACTTTCAAGCACACGTGAAATTATTGCGTGCCCGAAGCTTGGGTGGTCTACATAGGCATCACCTACGATATAGAGAAAATCAAGCTCGTCCCAGCCACGTTTTTGCATATCCTGTTTATTTATCGGAAGAAAATCTTTTTTCATTTTCACTCTCCGTTATTAGAAATTCCCTATAAGTATATCACATTTTTTCATTCTCCGCAATAGCTAAAGCAAAAAAACTGCGGAAAATCCGCAGTTTTTTATCACTTTGTAAACATTTCTTTTATCGTATCATATGCCATTTTCGGACGTCTGTATTCGTCCACAATGCCCTTGTTATTATGAC
>JAZQHZ010000064.1:0-4889 GCA_045540855.1 Clostridia bacterium | reverse complement strand
ACCAGTCATAAATTATAGAGATTGGCCTTAACCAGCAGCCTGTGTCAATAACGTGGTTGGGGTTAAGATCAGGGAAGGTTGATACTCTCATAAGATGCTCTATTGCTCTGTCGGAATACTTTTTGTCGCCTGTCATAATATACGCAAAAGCAATATTCTCCGCCCTCTGGAACTCCTCCGCTATAAGTTTTGTACGCATATCGTCGCCTTCACCCATTACCTGAGTGGCGGTTGTTGCCGTTAATGAGCTGCCGTACTCAACCAGCGGACGCTTCATTTCGTCAGCATCTACCTTTTCAATAATGATGTCTACAATATCTTTAAAATATTCATCCGTCTGATAGAGATTTCTCAGTCTTGTAACATCGTCGCTGTTTATCATAATTCTCGGATGCGATGGAGCCTCGCCAAGAGTTTTAAAGAAATCCTCTTCAAGCTTTTTCGCATCGGGACGGTCGAAGAATATGTAGTTACTGATTTCCTGTGCGTCGGAAAATCTCATTGTTTTTGAGCCAAGAGATCCTGCATTGTAGTAAATCGAGTCAAACCATGGCAAATCCCTATCCGAGGTTTCTATAAGGTCATCTTCATCGGGACCGGCAAGCACCATACTGCCGTAGCCCGAATGTTTAGCACCATATCCTATTGCTGTTGAAAGTGATTTTGCAGGATAGAGAAGTGTTCCGTTATTGTCCTTTGGTGCTGCGGCACTGTAGACTTTCATTCCGTCAACATACTTCTTCTGTGCTTGGTCATACTTTATGCTTGTATCGTATGCCTTATTGAAATCTTCGGGCGAAACATAAAGCTCGTTGTTCTCATATACTGCTTCCGCCGTAAAAGGAATTTTTTCGCCGTTTTTGTAAAGAAGCTGTGCATCACCGTGGAAAACCGTCTTGTCTGTAAGATATTCCTTAACTATATTGTGGTCCGGGAACTGCGGAGTACGGGTTATAACGGGAACTGTTTTTCCACTCTCATCCGTACCTCTCTGATACGGCGCAGCCATACCTCTGAATTCCATATTCTCAATTATCCATGAGCCCTTACCATTATCAAGCGTTACTCTGAATAATGTCAGCACATTTATGCTTTCGGAGATTTTACAATCCACACCTATAAGCTCACCGTCAAGATACACATCATAGACATGACGCGCCATATCTACATACCATTCAATATGATAATTTTTGTTTGGCTCAAGCTGTCCCGAAAGCTTATTGTTGTCATGGTCATATAAAGCACCCTGCTTCATCCTCAGGTAAAATTCATCATTTGCGCCTGATGTCACATCTCGCAAAAGGAACTTTCCGCCGACGCTCAGGTCGGTTATCATAATATCGGTAGACATCATATAATTCTTATACTTCTTATACGGATCGGGGAAATAGCCGCCGCGCTTGTTGATATCTACACTGAAATATACATCGTTATAACTTGCATCCCCGGTTGTTTTTGTAAGAATAATTCTGTCATCCTTATCAGGTCTTTTCCAGTTTATCAGAGCCTCGGCGTAATAGCTGTTTCCTGTCTTTGCCGTAAAAGTGGTATATGGATACGTCAAGGCTGTATTAGCTATATAATTCGAATGGAAATATGTAAAGTCCGAGCCGTCCTGCTCAATATATAATGAGGACTGGGCCTTATCGCTGTAGGTATTGTCAACTATATCCACATCAGGCTTTTTAGCTGCATAAACCGCAAGGTTATCCAAAGCAAATTCTGCATTTGTTGACGTTTGTGTAAGCTTTATGCCGGTATACGCAGAATTAAACGCAGCCATTTTCCATTCAGCTATTTTTTCACGTCCTTCGGAATAAAGCGTAATTCTTCCGAAGCGGTTATCAATAACTGCGTCAATACGCCCTGTACGCTTTGAACGTAAAAGCTGTACGGTCTTTTTATCGTTCATGGTAATTGTTCCGTCTGTTATATTCAACACAGGATATTCTGATTTTCCGTTCTTCAAAATAACGTTTAATGAGGGTAGCTTGTCATATGACTTTATATGTGCCGATATTACAAGATAGTTTTCCTCTATTGCATTGTCAAAGGTCTTTTCAATTCCTGCGGCACCGTTTGCTCCGAATTTCAACCCCTTATTGTTTGAGGAGAATTCTTCAATAGCAAGACCGTCTGCACCCGTAAGAGTATATCCGTCTATACTGCGTGCATTTGTTGCATAAGCTCCGAAGCCTTCATTTAAATACACCTTGGTATCGGCTGCCGAAGCCGTGCCGATATTAGCAAATGCAAACACTGCCGAGGCAATAATTCCGATAAATTTATTTCGTGTCATATGCTTTCCTCCTTACCTAAAATTATGATTGTCATATACTACTACAAAGTTTGGCGCATCATAGCTGGTACGTATGAAAATATATTCATAGCTTTCGTCCGACGCTTTGTAGGATTTGATTTCATCCTTTGTTATCGGTCGCAATGTTTCTGTTTCACAGTCAAATCTTACAATATTGGTAGTGTTGACCGATACGGGTCTTAATGCATACTGCGAGAAATCATACTCACCGAATTCATCCTTTGTTGCACATATCTGAACAAAATTATCCGCTGTGGAATATACCATTCCTGTCCAGAAGGCCGGATTTGAATGCGTGGGCATAATGCTACCGCTTGACACCGTACTTGAAAGTGCAAACTTATCATAATCAAAGTCTACGCGTACATTTTTAATATTATTGCCCGAATCCAACTTAAGACGTACAATATCACCCGGAACAAGCTCATTCCCCGAATCCTTCGTTATGGTAACATCATCCGGAAGATAAAGTGTATGGTACTGTCCGCCTTTCCAGCAGGTCAGAACCTTTACAACATCTTCATCGCTGTTCAACCCAAGCTTTACTTTTTCAACAATATATTCGTCTTCACGTCCTGTCACTGTTTCTCCGATAACCATAGCAAGACCTGCATAACCGTTCTCATCAATATCAAACACATACGGAGTATAGTCTACATCAGTTGACAATACCGCCGAAGAAGCTCCCGCTTCATATTTTCCCGGGTCATCCATAATATCCGTCGGAATCACAAAGCAGGTTGCTTTTTCAAGCATTACTCTTCCCGTGAACGTATTGTTTCTGTATCTCAGTGGTGTCGTATAGCCGGGATAGTATATCAGCTTGTTATTTTCATCATTTCTCTGCTCGTCTATAGTTGCCAAATCGTAGTCAACCGGTGTATCTATCCTTGATACTTTGCCCTTTGAATTTACCATATAGCGGATAATACGCTTATAGTGGTCTGTTACAGAAGCGTCATAGTTTGGACTCAATGAGAACGGATCTGTTCTTATACCGTCCACCAATACATTATCGTCTATGTCGAGAACTGTCATTTTGCCGTCCTGAGTAAACATTTTCATACGTGCAACGGAATCGCTATCATCGTTGATTACCCGCAGCACAAATCCGTACTGATATTTTGTTGTACCGAGTCTAATGGAAACTAGTCTGTTATCATATCCGATGTAATATACACTTGCATTACCAAGCACCATCTTATCGAAATAATTTTCTTTAAAATGCTTTGTGTATCTGTACTTTGTACCGCCAATAGTTATATATTCATCATCATAGCCTTCAGCTATTCCGGCAACCTGATTTCCGATAATGTTTATTTTTGCAAAGCTTTCATCCTCGGGAACAATAAGCTCAAGCACTGTATCAGGTGCTAAATCGTAGAAGTTTGTTTCCTCTCCGTTTTCATCGCACAGTTCAATCATTTCATTGGTTACATCCTTAAGATTAAGTGTGTAACCTCTCTGCTCATCGGTAATAATTCTGTTAAAGCGGTCTACGGCTGTAACAACCATATATGTGTATGCTGTTATATGAACGATTTCGTATTCTTTATCATCGTCATTGTCTATAAACACGGCATAACCGTCTTTATCAAAGTATTCTGCACCAATGCTTCTTACCGTTCTTCCATTATACACAAGCGTACCGCCCGTGAGTTCAATGTCTTCGGTATGGTTGTCTTCCATATACTGAACAAGATTCTCGTTTATATATTCGAGGTCTTTCAGGTCATATACAAGAATTTCATTTTCCGATTCGGTATCAAGTGCAACTATTTCCTCTGTATCCTCATCATAGAATGCAATTACGTATTTACCGAGTATATCAGCGGTTACATCTTTATATGTAAAGCTTTCGCCGTTTATTTTGATATATTTAGCTGTTTCACTCGCTGTTTTACCATATGCAGTCGAGTTATACGAAGTTTCGTTTATAACCCCCTCTGTTTTCAATATATTATAGAAAATCTCAAGGATTGTTCTACCCGTTGATGCTTCTGAAAGCTTTACGCCGTAAATAGTATGCAGATATGCTTGATCCGACCATTCGGCATTCAAAAGATTATACAGGAAAACTCTTGCCTGCGATGGTTTTACTGTTTCTGAAGCTTCCTGGTTTATTCCCTCTAAAAGCTCCAGCTCATCAGCCTCTATGTAAAAGCCTATGGGGAATCCGCCTGAAAATTTGGCTTTTCCCGCATATCCTGCAGCAGAAACAAGAATTTTCAGTGCTTCATTAATTTTGATTTCATCGTCAGGTCTGAAATAATCGCCTGCACTGACCCAACCAAGCTCAAGAGCGGTTTTAATGGTGCCTGCATAAGAATGATCTGCCGACACATCCTTATAAACCGCTTCTGTTGCAACGCCGATATATACCTTCATCAGTTTTACAACTACATCTACAAATTCACCTCTTTTAACTGTTCCTCCTGTGAACAATTCGCCTTCATACAAAGCACCGAGCAGTGAATTTGCAACAGTAATTCTTGATGCGTCTGCATATTCAATTACTTCTGCCGTACCTTCTTCCCCTCCCGAAGCTTCCGTCTGATTCTTCGGAGAG
>JAZQHZ010000063.1:0-4480 GCA_045540855.1 Clostridia bacterium | reverse complement strand
AAATTATGGATTGTAGGGGCTGATGCCCTCATCAGCCCGCAAAATTACACCGAATTTGCCCATTGTTATGCCGTTGGCATAACAATGGCGGGACGTTGAGGGCAACGTCCCCTACACCTGTCATTTAAATTTGGTGGAACGCTAAACATTAATTTATAAAAAGGAGTAAGCAATGAAAAAATTAATTTCAATATTATTAATATGTATAATGTCACTGGGTGTTGCCGGTTGTGGTAAAAAGGGCGGCAATGCTGTTGTGAAGCCGTCGGAGGATAGATTGCAGGTCTATACCTCGTTCTATGCAATGTATGACTTTGCACGTGAGATTGCCGGCGAGGCGGCTGATGTGCATCTGATGTGCCCGGTGGGCAGTGAGCCCCACGATTATGAGCCGGGTACGGCTGATATTGCAAAGCTCAGTGAGGCGGATATTTTCATCTATAACGGCGGAGGTATGGAGCATTGGGCACAGAAAATTGCCTCAACGCTTGATGGCGTAAAGGTAGTATGCACCTCGGACGGGCTTATTGACGAGGGTGCAACCGATCCGCATATATGGCTTTCGCCGGTAAAGGCACAGCTTCAGATGGAGAGGATTTATGATGCCTTGATGGATGCGGACCCGGATAATGCCGAGACATATACGAAGAATTTCGGGAATCAGTCGGAAATGCTTGCGGAGCTTGATATTGCCTACAAGGAAGCACTTGCGGATGCTGCATTAAAAACAATAGTTGTAGGTCACGGTGCATACAGCTATCTTTGTAATGAATACTCAATAGAGCAGATTGCGATTGAAGGCACATCGGGCGAGAGCGATCCGTCACCTGCGGCAATGGCGGCTGTGATTGATAAGGCGAAGGCACAGGGAATTAAATATGTATGTGCTGAGGAAATGAACAGCTCAAAGGTGGTTGAAGCGGCAGCGAAGGAAATAGGAGCCGAGGTTGTTACTTTAAATCCGTTCGAGGGCTCGGCAGATGACAAGCATTACATTGAAGTAATGCACGAAAATTTAGCGACATTGGTAAAGGTGTTGGGATAAATGGAAATTTTAAAGGTAGAGCATCTTAATTTTGATTATAGTGATGCATCGGTACTGCGTGACGTGAATTTCACGCTTGAAAAGGGCGATTTCTTAGGAATAATCGGCTCAAACGGTGCGGGAAAGTCTACACTTATCAAGCTGATACTTGGAATGCTGCCGTTTGAAAACGGTAAGATAACAGTGTTTGGCGAGGATATAAAAAGTGCACGCAAGCGTATCGGCTATGTGGCACAGAAGGCGAACTCGTTCAATTCGGAATTTCCCGCGACGGTTAAAGAGGTTGTTATGGCAAATCTTTATCCGCATATGGGACTGTTTAAGCGGTACAATAAGGAGCACGAAAAGAAGTTTTGTGAGGTTATAAGAAAGGTTGGCTTAGAGGGCTGTGAAAACCGTCTTATCGGCAAGCTTTCGGGCGGTCAGCAGCAGCGTGTGTTCATTGCACGTGCACTGATAAGCGATCCGGAGCTGCTGCTTATGGACGAGCCGACGGTAGGCGTTGATGCACAGTCGGTACGTGCGATTATGGCACTGATAAAGGAGCTTAACGAAAACGGCTTGACGATAATTATGACAAATCACGACACGCCCACTCTTGTAGGTGCATCGAATAAGCTGCTGATATTCTGCGAGCACGGTTATGAGGAGTTTGTCAACCGCAGTGACCTTACCCTGAGTGAGGTAAACGACATTTTTGCAGGCAAGAGGAGGCATCACCATGGCTAATATTTTTGCGTATGAATTTATGCAGCGTGCATTTTTGGTGGCGGTTCTGATTGCACTGATTGCACCCTGCATAGGTGTGACGATTGTTTTAAAAAGGCTTAGTGCAATAGGCGATGCGGCATCGCACAGTGCACTTGCCGGAATTGCAATGGGAATTGTGGCAGGCATAAACCCGGTATTGGGTGCGGTGATTTTTTCAGTGCTTGCAGTGCTGGGAATTGAAGCGTTCAGAAGAAAATTCAATCGTTATCCCGAAATTGCAACGGTGGTTGTGATGTCGGCAGGAATTGGTCTTACGGCGGTGATTTCGGGATTTATAACGGACAGCTCGGAAAATCTTAACAGCTTCTTGTTCGGTTCAATTGTTGCAATATCAGATTTTGAATTATATCTGACGGTGATTCTTGCGGTGGCAGTGCTTGTTATCACAAGGCTTTTGTATAAGGAAATTTTCTACATAACCTTTGACGAGGACGGAGCACAGCTTGCAGGTGTGCCTGTGAAAAGCATCAATTTTATAATTATGCTTTTGACGGCGGTGACGGTGAGTGTGGCTTCGAGAGCAGTTGGAGCACTGATGATTTCATCGTTATTGGTTATACCCGTAGCGGCGGCGATGATTATTGCAAAAAGCTACAAGGGAACACTCATATGGTCGATTGTCCTTGCGGAGGCATTTACTCTTGCGGGACTTGTGATTTCATTCTATGCAAATCTCCGTCCCGGCGGTACGATAGTTCTGCTCGGAGTGGCGGTGCTTATTATATTACTGATTGCAAAAGGGAGGCGTGATTAATGGAAATTGGTGAGCTTCTATCAAACATCGGCTTGAAATGTACACGACAGCGAAAGGATATTTTAGCGGTTCTCCAAAGCTCCAAGCTTCCCATGAGTGCAGAGGAAATATACACTCATACAAAGGATATGTCATTATCGACGGTATACCGTACGATGGAGCTGTTTTGCGAAAAGGGAATAGTGCAGAGTGAAACAATACGTAACAGCCCGGAAAAATATTACACTCTGAAGGATCAGAGCCATTGTCATTATGCGATTTGTCTGGGCTGTAATGAAATACGTTATGTGGACGTCTGCCCGGTACACGAGCACGGGCTTGACATCAGTGATTTCCAGATTACGGGGCACAAGCTTGAGCTGTACGGATACTGTGATAAGTGTAAGCATAGCATATAAAAGACTGTTTCTGACAGTCTTTTACTTTTTTGGAAAAAAACCGCAAAAAAACTTAAAATTTTACAAAAAATATGTTGAAATTTTTTCTGAAACAGTATATAATATAAGTATATAACTCGGAAAGGATTTTATCGGTTAAATAAAATGGCTACAAGAAACGATTTTGAAGAAAGAAAAAGAGAAAGAGAGCGTCTCTCACGCATCAGACAGCAGAGAAATAAAACCATATTAACAGCGGCGGCAGGTGCATTGGTGGTTATTATACTTATTGCATCGGTTGTTTCGTGCGGCTCGAAGAAGAGCGAGCAGGAGATTGTTCCGGAAAACGTGAATAGCAATATCACAACCACTCAGGCACCGGAAGAGGATACTTCATCAAAGCCTGAAGGCGTTGCATCAATTCCGGAGGCAGAGGTTGAGAATGATTTGCTTGAAATAGTTGAAAATTCATCGGCACAGAAGTATGCGTATCTGACCTTTGATGACGGCCCGACAGAGAAAATAACTCCGAAGGTGCTTGACGTGCTTCGTCGCTATGATGTTAAGGCAACCTTCTTCCAGGTTGGCTCATACGTGAAAAAGCTTCCGGATATGACAAGACGTGTTCATGAGGAAGGTCATCTTGTAGCAAGCCATTCATATACACACGGTTATGACAAGCTCTATTCTGACGATGAAACGTTCAGAGAAGAGGTTCAGGACTCATACGACCTTATTGCACAGACGATAGGTGAGGAGCCGTTCAAGCTTTTCCGTTTCCCGGGTGGCGGATATAATTCCGGCTCATACGGCGAAGAAAAGCAGGAATACAAGAAATCCTTAGAGAATATGGGCTTCTATTATATTGACTGGAATGCGTTGAACGGTGATGCGGAGGGCAAGACAAAGAATGCCGCAGGCTTGCTTGAATATTTCAAGGACACAATGCCAGATGACGGTGAAAACCTTGTAATCCTTATGCACGATGCAGCGACAAAGCAGGCAACAGTGGATGCGCTTGATGATATAATTGATTATCTAATAGCTGAGGGATATACCTTCCACAGACTTGATGACATTCCGTATTCAAGTGCAGTGGCATCAGCGCAGGAGGATGCGGCACAGACGGAAAAGCCGGAAAGTGAAACAGAGGAATAATAAATGTACGGAGCTGTATAAAACAGCTCCGTATTTTTGTGATTTTAATTTGGGTTTATCGTTCTGTCAATTCACAATTCACAATTCACGATTCACAATTATGCTGACGCTAAGTTGTTGGCGTTTCGAATTTGGGTTTATCGGGATGGTTGCACTCGTCCAAACGATTCAAATGGGCTCTGCCCCAAGACGTTCAGCTTTAATTGATTGCAACGTATATCCCCGGTTCTTTTTCTGTCTACAGTAACAGAAAAAGAACGAAAAAGAGTACCGTTCAAGAGGGAAATTCCCTCTTGAAAATCTCCCTTGCTGACGCTCGCTCAAAAAAGTGCACCCTCCAAGCGAGATGGAACCATCTGCAGATTTTAATTAGTT
>JAZQHZ010000062.1:0-10787 GCA_045540855.1 Clostridia bacterium | reverse complement strand
TGACTTATCACGGAATATGTCAAGATAGTTTTTTACATTTTCTTTCAATATTTCGTAATGCCTTTCTTTTGGTGCAGCCGCATACCATTCCGTTTTTCCGTCGTAAGCCCATATATGAGGCGCAACACCCTCTTTGAAATTAGGATTTCCCGGAACAGGAAGCCTGCCCCAAACATCAAAGAATTGTATTGTGTGATTATCTACAACGCCGTCTTTTCTGTTAATAACGGTTATCCGCAGTACATCATAGTTTCGGCTCACGCCGCTATCGTCAATCTGGCATTTTATTTTCAAATCACTGTCAAGCTCACCGTAGCATACGCCGGAAATATATTTTGTATTTGAAAACATATCGTCATTGCCGAATATTTTTCGCAGTTCATTTTCAAGAAAATTGTTTGTTGACATTGGCATAATTAAACCTCCAAATCATTCTTTTTGTTTTTTGTCTGAGCCGCCAGAACGTCGGCAGCCTTTCCTTTGTTTTCTTCAAGTTGCTTTTTTATGGAACGCTTTATACTTGCCGGCTCCATTGTAACCCTGTATTCTGCCGGAATAGTGCTTTTGTCGCCGTTATACCTTGCAGCCAAGCCCAGCGTTTTATTAGCGTGATTTATAAGGTCGGTAAGATTTTTGATGTTTTTATCTTTTTCTATCTCATTCATAAACCTATCACACATTCCGTCGTCCATACGAAAAACAAGAGCTGAAAAGTAGTTCAGCTCGTCAAGACTTTCAGTAGGCTTTATAACAGAGTGCAGCTTTTCGCTGTATAGGTGAAAATCGTCAAACATATATTCACCCTGTACTGCGTGAGGCAAGAGCCCTATTTCTTCAAACGCTCTTGAAACGGTTTCTTTATCTGTCGGAAGATAAATCTTTACACTTTCAAAATCGCCTTTTAGATAATCTTCTGCATTGGTTATTACTGCAATAAAATTGTAGTCCTTTTCAATGCCTTTGTTTTTATCAAAATTATCAAGCCTATCAAGATATGGCTGTATTTCGTCCTCCGACAAGTGATGTTCCTTTTTCATACCGTGAATTATCTGTTTTACCTGTGCTGTGTTATTGGTACGGATATAATCGGCAATATGTTTTTGAGCTTTGACGACATCATCAAACATATTTGAATACTCGTCGCTTGTTTCCCGGAAAAAGCTATCTAAATCAACAGCAAATATTTCTGTTGTATCAATCAGCTTGTCGTCAACGTCCTCAATAAGAGAATTGGGACGGAAGAAAGGAAGCTCTTTACAGTTCCATTCATCACCCGACGGATATAAATATCCTTTTGATGTAAAAACGCCATGCTCTGCTTCAATGATGTAATTAGCAAATGCAGTTGGGTTAATAGCGTCTTTGTAATGGTCGGGTAAACTGTCTAACATTCCCGAATCATAAATAAAATATAAACCGAGCTCTGTCGGATTGTCTTTATCCATTTCAAAAACATAGTAGTCGTCATTATGAGTAAACTCTCTGATTTCTGCAAGATTATTAAATTTTGCTGCTGTCTGCATTACTGCGTCCAGCTTCATCATTTGAAAGCCGTCAAAGGTGTCAAGACGTTCTGCTGTTTTTGCAAGTTCGTGTATATCAGCACGAACATTTACAAGCGGATTGAGGCTTTTTAATATACATTGGCACTCGTCAATAAAATACTGTCCTTGCTCCGCATCAGGAGGGAGGCCTATATCTTCAAGAGCATTTTCAATACGCTTAATGTCTGCCGGAAATTCGAGCCATATCCCGGAAGTTTCTTTATTGCCGTTGTCATACTCGGAAGCATTTACAAGATAAAAACGAAATACTACATCTGTGGGTTTTTCCACAAATACCATACTGTTAGAAATAATTGCACTGTCAATTTGTTCCTGACTTAATCTGTGATAAAACTGATAGGCTTTTCCGTCCTTATCAACACCGTTTGCAATGTAGCCTTTATCAACCTTTTCAACATTGGTGAAAACCTGTTCCTGCCCGTGAATGTTGATTTTATAATATCTTTTATCCGGTTTACTCACTATCAAGCACCTCCGAATCTTCACCTGCAGAAAAATCTATGCTGTTAAATTCTGTATCTGTCATTCCTACAAGTTTTGAAATCAAAGCGGAAACAGTTTCCATAAGCTCCGCATCTTCGATATGAGGCAAGGCCTGTTGTAAATCCATTATGAGCTTTATCCTATCTGATGTGTCGTACATATTTATAATTTTTGTTTCATCAACTGAAAATCTCATAAAATTACACCTCCAAATCATTATTTTTGTTTTTTGTTTTCTTTGCCGGAACGCCGCCGTCCTTTGCTGCATTATCTGCAAGCTGTTTTTTGATTGACGGCTTTTTTGCGTGTATGAGAGCATCATACAAAGCATAATCAAATGTGGTTATGTTCCTTGTATCACCGTAGTCCAAGCGATAATGTATAAGCTCTATATGGTCTGATTTTTCCTTATCTATCATATTGATAATTCGATTAGCAACAGCAGATTTTATTAAATCGTCAATATGTGTTTCAATATTTCCGACAGGGTAATTGCTTCTTTCGCTGCGTACCGATTTCAAAGTGTCTTTTAATTTTTCCGCGTCATTGGGTATATAATCTAAACCGATATATCTACCGTAATATTTGTGTTCATCAGCAGAAAACCATTTGCCAAAATCCATAACCACGTCGCCGTTTTCATAATGCAGAATTTGACTATCGGCCTTTATTGCGTTTTTCTTTATATCTGCAACATTTTTTTCATAATCAAGCTGATACAAATTCCCGTAAATATTGTTATGCTCGGTATAGGTTATTTCAAAAGCGTATGCAATAGGGTTATCGCTTTTCTGCTCAAACCAATGTTTCCAAGCTACATTTGCAGATGTATTTTTTATAAAAACATCTTTTTCAAAAAAACAATGTGTACCGTGAGTACGGGAGAGCCACAACATATTTCTGTCCTCTGCATTATCAGACATAGCAGCTTTTTGAATAGCGTCTATATCATACTTGAAATCCTGCTTGTAATACTGCGTATGAGCCTGCATAATTTGCCTTAAAGTGTCTATCAAATCAACATTCTCAAATTTCTGCATAGACTATACCTCCAAATCCTGCGATTTCTTTTTTGTTGTTTTCTTCGGTTTGGGCTCGTCAGCTTTCTTTTCCTTGTCCTTTTCAAGCTGCTTCTTGATAGAAGGCTTTTTATCCGCTTTTTCTGCTTTCTTTGCCCGCTTTTTTTCTTCGTTTATGGCGTTAATCATATCCATAATAGCAATAGGCTCACCAGCATTTGCTTTTTGTTCCAATTCGTCCATAGTGGGAGGCTTTATAAAGTCCTCTTTCTGCGGTGGCTCCGGCAGCTTCATTTCATCAACAGCGTTATTAAGTGTAATTCTGCTGTTATGAACATAATCACACATAGCACTGTAATATGCTTTTTCTGCTTCGGGAACTTTTTTATCAGCAAGAGCGGCATTTGCAACATCTTCAAGCTCGGACATATTGATATGAAGCTGTAAATACGGAACGAATAAATTTAATGCTTTTTCTGCTTCTGCTTTTACATCATCAACACCTTTTTGACCGCTTGTTTCCATTACAGCGTCTAAAAATGACGGGTTAAGATTTCCCTTGAAATAGTTTTCAATATGGGTAACAAGACTATTTTCACGGTCTCCAATATCATATCTTCCCTCATAGGTATCACGAATGCCGTTATACACAAAATCCATACGAAATTTAACCTTGTCGTAACCTTGCTCCTGCGGATAGTTCTCGTCTAAATGTGCAAAGAGCTTTTCAGCTTTATGCAAAGGTATTTTCTGACCTGCGTCAAAATGAGGGCTCTCCGACCATAGTATTGTTATTACCGGCTGTTTTGCCGGATTTAACATATCGGGTATTTCTGCATTTAACCATTTATCATAAATAACAGAATAATCTTCACCCGTGAGCTGCGAAAGCATATTGAAACAACGTTCTCTTATGCTGCTGTCGTCAACACCCATAATTGAATAAATATCATCAGCAGACAGCATATCATAGAGTTTTTGGAAGGTTACGCCTGTATAGATTTCTTCACCCAGCTTATCATCAGGAAAGGTAGTCGCATACCAACTATGAATATCCGAATCCATATTAAAGGTTGGTGTTTCCTGTGCTTTCTGCTGTTCCTTTTCAAGTGCAATCAAATTTTCCTCAATCTCGGTTATGATGTCGCAAGATGTTTTCTGTATAAGCGTCAAAGAGGCTTTAAGCTCCGGCATTTCTTTGTTTTTGCTCCAGCCTGCAATGTAAGGGAAAGAGGCTTCGCCCGTTTCAATGCCGAAATGTTTACAGACAACAAATGCCACGCTTTCAGCTTCTACCTCACGCATACGCCGTGTTTTCTTTTCTTCAGGTGGAAGTGTTGCCAGTTCCTCTGCCGTGTAATTATGCAATCTTGCGTGAGATATTTCGTGAATGGCAACAGATATTGTTTCAATCTCGCTCATATCGTTATCAACAACGATTTTTGCATTTTCTCCGTACTGACAGTATCCCTTTGCGGCACTATCTTCAATTTTTTCAAGGTTTATAGGGAACGGAGATATTTTCTTCAATACTGTCCAAAAATTTTCATAGTCATCAACAATTCCGACAAGTTCATCACCGCCCAGACTCGGCAGAGGTTCACCATCTGTCTGTGAAACATCATATACAGATGTAACCTTAAAAGCAGGGACAGTAATTTCTTTTTCTTTGAATACAAAATTACCGTCATTATCTTTAACAGGCGCACCACTTTTATCAAATTCCTGCACTTCAATTTTCTTTTTATACGGAGCAGGTGCAAATATTTTTATCCCTTTTTCGCCCTTACGTACAAATCTGTTATGGTCGTGCCACGCATTAAATCCCGCTATATACGAAGCAGTAGGCAACTGAAAAAGAATAAGCATCGTATTACGGAAACTGTAATTATGAAACATTGCCATAGTAGATAAATACTGCTTGTATTTTTCACTTTCAAAAAGGTCTGTTAACCCCTGTTCCAAAACTCCTGTAAGCTTTTCAACTCTCTCTTTTGTATTTTCTTCTTTGCTAAACTCTATGAGATTATCAAGAGAATGTGTTTTACTGTTTTCAGCCATATAATCAACCTCCTTAATAAGTTCTGATAATGGTTGTTCCCAAACCTCTCCAAAGGCCCGGACAACCGTATTTTTGTTTGCACCGTTTTCTGCAAACATTTCCAAAGTATCAAACCCTTTTTCAAACATTTGAATATTTGTTGCAGATATTCCCGGTGCAAAATGAATCACGCCATCTTTATAACTACGTCCCGTTCCTATCCAGCCACGGATAAAATTATCAAAGGGTTCGGCTGTATTTGCCGCTATATATTCATCTGCATGTGATGATATGAGTTTTCTGCCGGAATACTGAAAACCTAAAATCAAAGTGCCTGTTTGCGGATTGAACATAAACCTCCTATTTTCAATCTGCTGCATATCAAAATAAAAAGAATTTGTATCAATCCGCATAACAAACCTGATAATATCAAGATATTGCTTTGCCAAATTGCATTACCTTATCTTGTTTCTTTATCATTCTTGAAAATATCCTGATTATCGTTTGTAATGCAAGGATATTTTTTCACAAGCTCGGTTATCATTTTATTTATTCCGTGCATAAACTCTTTCGGACTTGCTTTACCTTTTGTTATCAAAGCAAGCTGATTTTCCCATTCCGCAGTTAAAGAGGCAGATATAAGGGTATCGGGCAGAACAGAGATAAGAAGCATTCCGTTTTTAGTCGGAATAATATTTTTTTCTTTACGCTCGGCAAAACCTGTCTGCACCAGCTTTTCAATTATGCCGGCTCTTGTTGCCGGAGTTCCCAAGCCTTTACGTTCCGCTTCGTCCGTAATCTCTTTGCTGCCTGCTGTTTCCATTGCAGAAAGTAAAGTATCTTCCGTGTACGGTTTAGGCGGCGATGTGAATTTTTCTGCGATTTCAGCCCTTATGCCAGCATAGGTCTGACCTTTGTAAAAGTCGGGGATCTGTTCGCCGTCCTCATTGTCTGCCGGCTTACAAAGCAATCTTTCAATCGCTTTATATCCGAGAGAAACAACCAATTTACCCTTAACAGTAAATACATTCCCGCCACACCTGAAAGCAGCCGCCGACAGTTCGTAAACATAAGGCTCTGCAACTGCACACATCAAACGGCATATAACCAGCTTCAAAATATTAATCTCGCCGGAGGGTAATGTTTTTATATCAGCCTTTTCAAGCTCCATTGTAGGAATAATGGCGTGGTGGTCTGTTACCTTGCTGTTATTTACAAGCAAACTAACATCAGGGAAATAATCGGGAACGCTGTCAAAGGGAGGCACCTTTGCCGACAAATGCACAACAGCAGTAGCGGTTTCTGCCATATCATCAGTTAAGTATCTGCTGTCCGTTCTCGGATATGTCAACAATTTCTTTTCGTATAATGCCTGTGCATAATCAAGTGTCTGCTGCGCTGTATATCCGAATACTTTATTTGCCGTTCTCTGCAAAGTGGTTAAATCAAAGAGCTTCGGAGGCTTTTCGATTTTCTGCTCCTTTTTGACGGAAACACAAACGGCCTGCGAATGTTCGCAAGCCGCCTTGATTTCCTCTGCGTGTGGTAAATTGTCTATTCGCTCACTAACAGCCTTAACATTGCCTGTGTCGATTGATACGGTGTAATATTTTTCTTTTTGAAAGAATGTTATTTTATTATTCCTGTCTGCCAAAAGCGCAAGCGTTGGCGTCTGCACTCTGCCAATATTCAAAGTCTTTTTATACAGGAG
The DNA here is from genome assembly GCA_045540855.1 of Clostridia bacterium. Taxonomy (GTDB): domain Bacteria; phylum Bacillota; class Clostridia; order UBA1381; family UBA1381; genus UMGS1958. The sequence continues at coordinate 3,968 of JAZQHZ010000062.1, read as the reverse complement.
AGAAAAGAGCCTTGTAGCATTTATGCCTACAATCCAATCGGCCCATAATCTGCAGAGAGCAGAGTTATATAAATTCTCGTATTCGCTGCCGTCCTTTAAGCTGTCAAAACCCTCACGGATTGCAATTTCTTCCATAGAGGAAATCCATAATCTTTTAATAGGTTTCTTACAGCCCGACTGATTATATACCAGCCGGAAGATTAGTTCACCCTCGCGTCCTGCGTCGCAAGCGTTTATAACCTCTGTAACATCTTTCTTGTGCATAAGGTCTTTTACAACCTTAAACTGTTTATTCTTATCACCGTTAATTTTGTATTTGAAATGCTCCGGGATAATGGGTAAATCCTCATACGCCCATTTTGCAAATCGGTTATCATAAGCGGAGGGCTCGGCAAGCGCTACAAGATGTCCGACGCACCAAGTAATGATATATCCTCCACCCTCAATATAGCCGTCTTTTTTACCGCTAATTCCAAGTGCTTTTGTAATAGAAAAAGCTACCGACGGTTTTTCGGCAATTACTAATTTCATTAAAATAAATCCTCCTTTGAACGCAAAAACAGCACCCAAGTTAATGAGTGCTGTTTATTACTTAATATTCTGCAATGCTTATAATGTCTTTCGAGGGTACAACGATATTTCTTTTCAATATTCCTATCTTATCTGAATCCAAATCTCGATAAAAGAAAAAGTTAATCGCATAACTCAGTAAACTATTGAAAACCACATCTTCGCTGTCATTTTTTACAGATATTCCAAGTGCTAAATCCATATTATCGTATGGCACCTTGAATTTTACAATATAAGGCTTATGCGTAACATACCAATTATAACTCAAATTAGTCTTAATCAAATATTTGTTGATATTATGCAATATTTCAGGTCGAGTATGAACGTTACCACCATACGGGCAATTTTTATTTATTTGAAAACAACCACATATATCTTTATCCTTAAATATCTTAAAACCTACACCATTACTGTCATTGCTGATGTCATAGGCGATATTATCAATATACATTTTATTACTGGAAATTTCAAATTCAATGTGATTATCTACTAAAAATCGCCTTAATTCTGTATCATTTTCAAGTACCCATTCCAAGTCATATATACCATTGTTCTTTATGTCCTCGCAGCCGTTTGCACTTGTAGTAATATGTTGTAGGACAAAAAAGAAATTTTCCGATGTCACATTTATGCGAATATTATACCTATCAATAATTTCTTCTTGGGTTTCATCGGGACAATCCATATATTGATATTTGTATATATCATACAAATCATTCCACTTTTCAAAACCTGTAAGGTCTCGTAGGGTGGTATAACAATCTTCTATTGTAGATATATCATAATTCATAATTTTATCACACCAATCTGTTTTTATATAATAATTATATCATAAATTGCCCCGATTTGTCTATTGACGAAACAACAGAAATCTAATACTGCAACTTATTCATTCTCTATATCTTCTGAATATTTCTCGTCGTCAGTTTCGTCAAGCTCCGCATCTTCGGTATCGTCCTCGTCGTATTCCTCAAACTCAAAATCTTCCAAGTCGTCAGCCTGTTCAAGTTTCTTTTTCGGCAGTACAACCTTGTAATAGTAAGCACCTACGCCTGCCGCACCTGCAAGAAGAAGAATTACAACAAGAAAACCTGCATTGCCGCCTGATTCTTTTTCAGGCTCTTTTTCGGGTTCCTCCGGTTCCTGCGGCTCCGGCTCTTTCTGTTCGGGCTCGGTAACAGGTTTTTCTTCCGGTTTTTCTTCGCTTTCCTCTGCGAGAGCTTCGAGGTCGCTTTCATCAACAACGTTAAGGAAATATACATTTTCGTTTTCTGCTGCGTGGTCGATTACGAAATAGAAAACATTTCCGTCTCTTGCAGTTACGGTTATAAACTGCAAATCTTCACTGTCTGAAACGTCGTCCAAAAGGTCAGCGTTTCCTTTCGGGGTAAGAGTACGGTTATCTTCAATAACCGCTTCGGTGGTTACTGTGGCTTCTGATTCTGCGCTAAACGCAAAAGCCGTCATGCCGGACAGTATAAAGGCGACGGAAAATACCGACGCCATAATCTTAAATATTTTATTTTTTCTCATTGTTGCCGCCCTCCTGTGCGTGTTTCTGTTCGTGTGGTCTCTGTTCGCCTGTGGTTTCCGATTTTTCTTTTTTATCGTTCTTTTCCAATTCTGCCTTGTAGTTATCAGGGAGAACAATATCACCCTTTGCGTAGGCTTTAAGAAATACAGTAAGCGTTTTCTGGTCGAGGTTTACGGTCTTAACCAATTTCACAATCTGTAAGTTTTCTTCCTCAGTCTTCTGTGCTTCAAGTGTACGGATTTTCTTCTGCAATTCAATAATTTTGGCTTTTGCAGCCGCAATATCCTTGTTAATTTTTTCAATAGTTGCCATAGTAAAATTCACTCCTTGTATTAATTTTATTATTTTAATTCAAACGCCCATAAGCGTAAAAATGTGAGCTCCAATAACTGCTGTTTACGCTTGCATATTGGATTGGGTTTCCGCAATGTATCATCATTCCGTTACCGACATAAATACCAACGTGAGATACAGGACTTCCGCTGTTGTATGTGCCCGTGAAGAAAATTATATCTCCCGGTTTTGCTTCCGAAGGTCTTACTGCCGTACATTGATTGAAAATACCCTGTGCAGTAGTACGGGACAGAGGATATACGCCGGAATTTTTGAATACCCAGCATACAAAGCCGGAACAATCGAAAGAGGTTGACGGACTTGAGCCGCCCCATACATACGGATAGCCTAAATACTTTTCAGCTTCCGTTATGAGCTTTCTGAAAGTTTCGTCCGAAAGTGCCGCACTCGGTATTTCATAATCGTTATACGGACTCTGTGTAACATTGGAATAAATATCATCAGCAAAAAGATAATCACGGTTTCCCTTGCTTGCAAGATAGATATTATAAAGTTCCTGCTGGTCTGCATTTAAGGTTGTTGTAAAACCGCTGTTTGTGAGAGTAACATTTAATATTTTGTATGTGTAAGTGTTGCCCTCGCTGTCTGTTCGCTGCTCGCTCGTTTGGGTAATTCTCAAATGGTATTGAGTATTAAAAAGAGCGTCAAGCTCGTCCTCAATCTCATTTGCTTTGAAATCCTGATATACCGCTGTAAGATATGAAATGAGCTCGTAAGGGTTATGGCCTATGCCTGCAACATTGTATCTGTATTCGTCATAGCCGGAATACTCGTTTTCAATGCTGTCAATTCGATTTTGTAAATTCTGTTCAAGAGCTACATAATAATCTTCTGCTGCGTATATATCGTCGTCCTCTGCAAAGTAAGAGGAAACCATAAGAGAGCCGCCGCCCTGCGTACCCATAATAGAGCAAGATGTTAATACACTGCCAAGCCAAGCGAACAGAAGAAAGATAGCAAGTATAATTCCGAACACTGCTTTGTGCCGCCATACAAAAGCGGCAATCCTTGCCGTTACTGCCTTTGTATTCTGTGCTGCTTTTTTTGCCTTTTTCGCTGTCTGTTCGGCTCGCTTTGCTTTCTGATATTGTTTCTTTATACGCTGTTTCTGAATGAACTTTTTAACCTCTGACTTTTTAATTTCAGGGTGTTCTTTCAATGTCTTTTCGTATAAAGCCTTTATCTCGGCTTTCTCGGCTTTTTCCTGTAAGCGTTGCGCCTTTTTTATAGGTGCATTTTTTCTTTTTTGTGATAAATTCTTTTGCAACCTCATACTATGAGCTGCAAGTCGTTCCGCCTGTTCTTCGGTCTTATGTGCCGCTTCAACGGAAGAATTTTCACGCTCAACCTCACGGATTTTGTTGTGTGCCTTTAACAAAACTCTGTTGCTTGCAAAGGTGGTTGAATTTTTAACAAAGGTGTATCGGTTATCACTAACCGGCTTTGCTTCATTCTCAAACTGTAACCGCGTCTTTGCCTTTTGTTTCTTTTCATCATACACACGCTGCCG